>SXYT01000118.1 GCA_005788205.1 Actinomycetota bacterium
CGAGCCGCGCTCGATGATGATGGTGCCCTCCGGGACCGGTGCATTGCTGTTCGTGTAGTTCGTGAACTGCGGCTGCAACTCGTCGAACTCGCGCCTGCGGCGGGCACGCGACTTCTTGCGAGGTGCGCGGCGCTGGCCGTTCGGTCTGCCGCCGGGGCCGCCACCGGGACGAGGACCGCCTGGGCCACCACCGGGACGAGGACCACCAGGACCACCGGGACCACCGGGACCGCCGGGACCACCAGGGCCACCGGGGCCACCAGGACGAGGACCAAAACCGGGACGTCCGCCGGGAGCGCCACCGGGACCACCGGGGCGAGGACCACCGGGGCGAGGACCACCGGGGCCGGGACGGAAACCAGGACCGGGACGAGAACCAGGACCGGGACGAGAACCAGGACCGGGACGGAACCCGCCGGGGGCGCCACCGGGGCGTGCACTGCCGGGGGGCGGCGGAATCGGACGACCGGACGCAGACGTCGGGCGACCCGCGGGGGGCGGCGGAATCGGGCGGCCGGACGGCGAGAGAGGGCGGCTCGGCGGCATACCCGGGGGAAGGGGACGTGCAGGTGGTGTTGCTGCCGGCGGGCGGCCGGGCGGGGTGGGCGCGACCGGGCGCGGGATTGCACCCGTGTTCGTACCCTTCGGGCCGCTCGAGATGACCCTTCCTCCGCCTGCGGGAGGTGCAGGCGGAGTATCCGCCGTGGTCTCGGCCGCAGGTGCAGGTGCCACGACCTCAGGAGCAGGTGCAGGTGCAGGTGCCACGACCTCAGGAGCAGGTGCAGGAGCAGGTGCCACGACCTCAGGAGCAGGTGCAGGTGCCACGACCTCAGGGGTTGCGTCCTCGTGCGTCTTTGCCGATGCCGCCTTCTTCGCGGGAGCCTTCTTTGCTGTCGCCTTCTTCGCGGGGGCCTTCTTCTCGGGCGTCGCGGTGCCGTCGTCGTCCTTCGTCGCCGCCGCCTTCTTCGCGGGGGCCTTCTTCTCGGGCTTGGCGGGATCTTCCTTCGCCTCGGGCACCCCGTTCTTCTTCACGTGGCGACGCACGCGGTCGGCCTGGGCCTCCTCGATGCTCACCGCCTTCGACTTGGCATCGATGCCGAGCGTGACGACAAGCGTGTACATCGCGTCGGCAGACGCGCCGAACTCGTCCGCGAGCTCCTTGATCTTGACCTTCTTGCTTGCCAAGGTTCAGGCCTCCGTGTTTTTCTCTGCCGGTGAGCCGCCGGCCCACTCCTGCTCGCTGACAACGGAACCGTCGGCGGCATGGAACTGCATCTCGCCGGTCTCGTCGTTCTTGCGCCACTCGCCTGCTGCGTACCCGGTGTCACCGGACCTGGGGCGGATGATGCCGGCAGCCTCCTCGGCGGCCTGCGTCTCGCTCTTGATGTCGACGCGCACCCCGGTCAGGCGTGCGGCCAGGCGTGCGTTCTGGCCCTCCTTGCCGATGGCGAGCGACAGCTGGAAGTCGGGCACGATCACGTCTGCCTGGGTCCGGTCCTCGCTGAGGCGCACCTCGGTGACCTTTGCCGGGGACAGCGCCTTCGCCACGAACTCGTGCAGGTCCTCGGACCAGCTCACGATGTCGATCTTCTCCCCGCGCAGCTCGTTCACGACCATGCGCACGCGGCCACCACGGGCGCCGACGCACGCACCGACAGGATCCACGTTGTGGTCGTTCGATGCCACGGCGATCTTGGTGCGGTGTCCGGGCTCGCGGGCGCACGATTTGATCTCGACGATGCCGTCGGCGATCTCGGGCACCTCGAGCTCGAAGAGGCGCTTGATCAGGCCGGGATGGGTGCGGCTGACCACGATCTGGGGACCCTTCGCGGTCTTGCGGACCTCCACGATGTAGGCCTTGACGCGCGCACCGGACTCCGGGCGCTCGTAGGGCACCTGCTCGGCCTGGGGCAGCAGGGCCTCGACCTTGCCGAGGTCGAGCAGTGCGTACCGCCCTTCCGACTGCTGGATGATGCCGGTGACGAGGTCCCCCTCGCGGTTGGCGTACTCCTCGAACTTGCGGTCGCGCTCCACCTCGCGGATGCGCTGGCTCATCACCTGCTTGAACGTGGCGGCCGCGATGCGGCCGAGGTCGGCCTTGCTCGGGGTGTCGTCGCGCTCGTTGACCCAGTTGCCCTCGTCATCCAAGTCGTAGGCGGTGAACTTCATGTCGAGGTTCTCTGGGTTGACCTCCACGATCACCTCGTCAGCTGCACCCGGGCGCTTCTTGTAGGCGGTGGCGAGTGCCTCCACGAGCACCTGGAGGAGTGCGTCGACGGAGATGCCATGATGGTCGGCGAGCATGCGTACTGCCTCGGACATGTCCATGTTGCTCATTGCGCGTTTGCCTCCTGTGTCTGGGACTGTGCGTTGTCGGGTGCGGTCTTCTTCTTGCCCTTGGCGCGGGCCTCGGGGGAATTCGGCTTCGGGTTCGTCTCCCAGACGAACACGGTTCGCGCCTTGTCGATGATGTCGAGCGGAATCTCCACCTCGGTGCCGTCCTCCTCGCGGACAACGGCCGTGCTGCCCGTGGCCGAGACGAGGACACCGTTCACGCGGCGGCGCCCGTCGATCTGCTCGCGCAGCCGGACGTTCACTTCCTTGCCGGTCTCGCGGGCGAAATGGGCGGGGGTCCGCAGTGTGCGCTCCAGGCCGGGGCTCGACACCTCGAGGGTGAACCGACCGGGGACGGCGTTCTCGTCATGGTCAAGCTCCCGCCCGAGCAGACGGGTGACAAGGGCAATCTGGTCGATGTCCACGCTGGCTGGCCCGCCCGGAGGGGTGTCGACGGTGACCTTGAGGACACCACCCGCGAAGTCCAGGTCGTAGAGCTCGAGACCGAGGTCAGAGAGGATGGGCGTCACCATCTCGGTGACCCTGTCAATCACGCTGGACATGTGGCTCACCACCTCTCTGGCCGGCTGTTACCGGCCCCTAACAGAACAAAAGGCACGGACCTTCGGCCCGTGCCTTCACGTTCACCGAACTTCAAAGGACGGCAGACAGCGTACCAGCCCCCAGTAAGGTTTTGTTCTGCATGCTCCGTCTCAGTCAGCTCTTCGTCCGCACCCTCCGCGAGGACCCGTCCGACGCTGAGGTCCCGAGCCACCGCTTGCTCGTGCGTGCCGGGTACATCCGCAGGGCTGCCCCCGGCGGGTACACCTGGTTGCCCCTCGGGTGGCGGGTCCTGCGCAGGGTCGAGGCCATCGTGCGCGAGGAAATGGACGCGATGGGGGCCCAGGAGGTCCATTTTCCCGCCCTGCTCCCGCGCGACGTCTACGAACAGACGAACCGCTGGAACGAGTACGGCGACAACCTCTTCCGTCTCGTGGACCGCAAGGGCGCGGACTACCTGCTCGGCCCGACCCACGAGGAGATGTTCACTCTCCGCGTGAAGGACCTGTACTCCTCCTACCCGGACCTGCCGGTCTCGCTCTACCAGATCCAGACGAAGTACCGCGACGAGGCCCGACCGCGGGCGGGCCTGCTGCGCGGCCGCGAGTTTTTGATGAAGGACAGCTACTCGTTCGACATCGACGGCGCCGGGCTGAAGAAGAGCTACGACGACCACCGCGACGCCTATGAGCGCATCTTCCGCCGCCTCCACCTGCCGTACGTGATCGTGAAGGCCATGAGCGGCGCCATGGGAGGCTCCGTGAGCGAGGAGTTCCTCGCCCCCATCGAGGCCGGCGAGGACACGTTCGTGCGCTGCACTTCCTGCGACTACGCCGCGAACACCGAGGCCGTCGCCACCGGTTCGCTCGAACCCGATTCTGTCGGCCACCCTGCCACCACCGAGGTCGTCACGCCGGGCTGCGGCACCATCGCATCACTGGTGGATTTCCTGAACGCGAACAACCCGCGCCCTGACCGTCCGTGGGGCGCATCCGACACGCTGAAGAACGTGGTCCTCTCGCTGCGCCACCCCGATGGATCGCGCGAGACGGTCGTGATCGGCGTCCCGGGTGACCGCGAGGTGGACCTGAAGCGCGTCGAGGCGCAGGTCTCCCCCGCCGAGGTTGAGCCCCTCGACGAGGCGGGCTTTGCCGCCCACCCCCGCCTCGTGCGCGGCTACATCGGCCCGCAGGTTCTCGGGGCCGCCTCCGCCGCGGGCATCCGCTACCTCCTCGACCCCAACGTGGTGCCGGGATCGGCGTGGGTGACGGGCGCGAACAGGGCCGACACGCACGTTCTGCACCTCGTGAACGGACGTGACTTTTCCTGCGACGGCGAGATCGAGGCGGTGGAGGTGCGCGCCGGTGACCCCTGCCCGGTGTGCTCGCGACCGGTGGAGATCGCGCGCGGGATCGAGATCGGCCACGTGTTCCAGCTCGGCCGCCTGTACGCCGACAAGCTGGGCCTGCAGGTGCTCGACCAGAACGGCAAGCAGGTCACGGTCACGATGGGCTCGTACGGCATCGGCGTGTCGCGTGCCGTCGCGTCCATCGCGGAGGTATTCAACGACGAACTCGGCCTGAAGTGGCCGCGCGCGGTCGCCCCGGCGGACGTCCACGTGGTCGTGACAGGCAAGAACGACGACGCCATCACCCAGGCGGCAGAGGCACTCGCCCGGGATCTGGAATCGCGCGGTCTCGAGGTCCTCATCGACGACCGCAACGGGGTCTCCCCCGGCGTGAAATTCAAGGACGCAGAACTCATCGGCATCCCCACGATCGTCGTGGTCGGCAAGTCACTCGCGGACGGCAACGTGGAGGTCCGTGACCGCCATGCCGGCACGAACACCGCCGTTGCGGTCGGTGAGGCCGCCGAAGCGGTCGTCGCACTCTCGCGGGGCTGACCGGTGCCTGCACGCATCACCGGGACCGTCCAGCACTACGCATGGGGCGACACGGCCTTTCTCCCGTCGATGCTCGGCAGACAGCCAGACGGCGCGCCGTGGGCGGAGTGGTGGCTCGGCACGCACCATGTCGCACCGTCGCTCACCGAGGGCGGGTCCCCGCTCGAGGACGTGACCGGCCCGATGACGATGCTCGTGAAGGTGCTCTCATGTGCTGCACCGCTCTCGCTCCAGACGCACCCGACGACCGACCAGGCCCGGCGTGGCTTTGCCCGTGAGGACGCGGCCGGCATCGCCCTGGACGACCCGCGCCGCAACTACCGCGATGAGTCGGCGAAACCCGAGATGCTCATCGCGCTCACGGACTTCGAGGCGCTGTGCGGGTTCGATGATGTCGACTCCACGGTGGAGCAACTGAAGGCGTACAGATGGCACGAGGAGGCAGAGATGCTCGACCTCTACGGCATTGACGGTTACATGCTCTGGGCGTTCGACCAGCGCACCTCCCCGGATCTCGGGGCATGCCCGGATTGGCTGGGGCGCATCGGGGCCATGCACCCCGGCGACCGCGGCCTGCGTGTCGCGCCGTTGCTGAACCACGTCCATCTCGCGCCGGGAGAGGCGATGTCGCTGCCCGCGGGCAACCTGCACGCGTACCTCCGCGGCGCAGGACTGGAGGTCATGGCCTCCAGCGACAACGTGATCCGCGCGGGGTTCACCGCCAAGCACGTGGACGTGACCGAGGTGCAGCACGTTGTCGACACAACCGTGCTCCAGAACCCCAAGCTCCGCGCACAGGACGGCATCTACTCCGGGCCTGGCGGGGCCTTCACGGTCGAGCGCATCGCGCTCGCGGGCAGCGTCACTGTCGATGCGACCACGCTGACGGTCCTCGTGCGCACGTCGGGTTCCGTGGATGGTCTGGCACCCGACCAGGCGGTCGTGCTCAAGCCGGGCGAGTCAACGGTGATCTCCGGCAGCGCGACAGTATGGGCCTGCCGCCAGGGCTGATTCACTGGCCGACGGTGCGCCGGATCTCGACAATCTTCTCGCCTGCGTTGTTCGCGTCGTCGCCCTTTTCGTCGAGCAACTGGGCCCTGTCCTTTGCGGCCTCGCGCTCGGCCCGCGCGGTGTCCACACGCGCTATCGCCGCCTCGGTGCCGTGCTCATGGATGAACTCCGCCCACTCCACGAGTGACTCGACCATCTCGGACTCAGGCACCACCGCCACGTTGCGGCCCTTGACGAAGAGGTGACCCCGCTTGTTGCCGGCGGCGATGCCGAGGTCTGCCTCGCGCGCCTCCCCCGGTCCGTTCACCACACAGCCCATCACGGCGATCTGGAGCGGCAGTTTCTTGTCCTCGAAGGCCTTCATCGCACGGTTCGCCACGTCGATGACGTCGATCTCGGCGCGCCCGCAGCTGGGGCACGCGATGAGATCCACGTTCTTGCGCTCGCGCAGACCGAGAGCCTCGAGCAGCTGCCGGCCGGCCTTGGCCTCCTCCACCGGGTCGGCGGTGAGGCTGTAGCGGATCGTGTCGCCGATGCCCTCCAGCAGCAGTGCCCCGATGCCGGCGGTGGCCTTCACGAGGCCCATCGGCGGCGGACCTGCCTCGGTCACACCGAGGTGCAGCGGCACGTCGGTCGCGTCCGCGAGCATTCGGTACGCCTCCACCATGAGGGGCACGTTGCTCGCCTTGACGGAGATCTTGATGAGGTCGAAGTCGACCTCCCGGAAGTAGGCCATCTCCTGCATCGCAGACTCGACCATGGCGGCGGCGGTGAGACCGTTGTGTTTCTCGTACAGCGAGGGGTCGAGAGAACCGCCGTTCACCCCGATGCGGATCGGGATGTTGCGGTCACGGGCCTCCGTGGCCACGGCCTTGATGTGCTCGGGCTTGCGGATGTTCCCCGGGTTCAGCCGCAGGCCGTGCACGCCTGCCTCCATCGCGGCGAGCGCCATCTTGTACTGGTGGTGAATGTCAGCGATGATCGGGATGGGTGATCTCGGCACGATCTGGGCCAGTCCCTCGGCTGCCTCCTGCTCGTTGCAGGTGCACCTCACTATGTCGCAGCCGGCTGCCGCGAGCGCGTAGATCTGCTGGAGGGTTCCCTCCACGTCGGCTGTCTTGGTGGTGGTCATCGACTGCACGGAGATCGGGGTGGCGCCACCCACCGGGACCTTGCCCACGGAGATCTGCCTGGTCTGGCGGCGCTCGTACATCGTCACCAAGTGTGTCAGGTGCGGTGCAGGTTCAGCCGATGGGGCGGACAATGTCCAGGTACAAACCGGTCACAAACAGGATGAGCATCAGCCCCACGACGGCCGTGGCAACGGGGATCATCTTGCCCGCATCTGCCCGGTAGGGCCGCCCCGGCCTGGACCTGATCCGCTCGTACGTGGCCATCGCGGCATGGCCGCCGTCGAACGGAAGCAATGGAAACATGTTGAACATGCCGACGAACACGTTCACGTAGGCCAGGAGCTGGAGCACCCCGGCAAGCCCGCGGGACTCCCCGATGTCCCCGCCGACCTGGCTCATCCCGACGACCGTGGTGGGTCGCGACTCGATCGGTGCGTCCTCGTCGGTGAGTTGGCGCCAGCTGTTCACCGGGTTCAGCACCGTGACGACGCCACCGGCCGAGTCGGCCACGGTGCCACCGATGTCACCCATGGTGCGGCTGACCGCCTCGATCGGGCCGAATCTCTTCTCTTCCCTGTCGTCAGCGACGACACCGAGAAAGGCACGGCCGGGACGGGACGGGTTCTCCGCGAGTGTGATGTCGACACGGCGCTCGGTGCCTGCCGAGACCCACACGACCGCAACCGTGGCACCCGGCTTGTGCACGCTGATCGCCTCGACGACGGAGTCGTACGAGCCGACCTCCGTGCCCCCGATGGAGACGATCTCGTCGGCAGACCTGATGCCGGCCTGCCACGCGGGACTCTGCTCCAGCATCCCCCGCACCACGGCACGGCCCGTGGAGTGCTCGCCACCTGCTGTGACGTAAACGCCGAAGAAAAGGACGAAAGCGATCACCATGTGCATGAGCGACCCTGCCGTGATGACGAGCATCCGGCGCGGGTACGACTTGTTGCGGTAGGCCTGCGGCTCGTCGGATGGATCGACCTCGTCGAGGTTGTTCATGCCGATGATGCGCACGAACGCGCCGAGCGGCAGCGCCCTCACGCCGTACTCGGTCTCGCCGCGGCGGAAACTGAACACGCGCGGACCGAATCCCATGAAGAACTGTGTCGCCTTCATGCCGGTGCGCCGGGCCGTCCAGAAGTGGCCGACCTCGTGCAGGAACACCGACACGAGCAGTCCGAGCACGAAGACGAAGGTCCACGGGGAACGCACCGCGAGCAACACGAGCAACCCGAGCATGACGAACCCGGTGACCCGGCCCTGCGGGGTCGATGACCCCTCGCCGTCGTCGACGGCACCGCCTGCGGCGATCTCATTGCGGAAATTGCGGTACATGTCGCTCATCGGGACAGGACCTCCGTGGCGAGCCGCCGGCCCTCTGCATCTGCTGCGAGGACGTCGTCAATGTCGCGGGGCGTGGACGGTGTGTGGGACTGCACCGCCGACTCGACCGTGGCGGCAATCCCCGACCAGGCGATGCGGCCGGCGAGGAATGCCTCGACGGCGACCTCGTTCGCGGCAGAGAGCACGGCCGGGGCGGTGCCGCCCGCACGGCCCGCTGCGTACGCGAGGTCGAGGCACGGGAACGCCGCGCGGTCGGGTGGCTCGAAGTCAAGGCGGGACAGAACACCCCAGTCGATGCGGCCGTACGGCACGGAGATGCGCCGCGGCCAGCCGAGCGCGTACCCGACGGGCAGGCGCATGTCCGGCATGGAGAGCTGCGCGACCGTGGACCCGTCCGTGAACTCGACCATGGAGTGCACGACGGACTGCGGGTGCACGACGACGTCGATGCTGTCGAAGGGTGTGCCGAAGAGTTCGTGGGCTTCGATGACTTCGAGTCCTTTGTTCATGAGGGTCGAGGAGTCGACGGTGATCTTGGGCCCCATCTTCCATGTGGGGTGCGCCAGCGCCTCGTCACGCGTGACGGAGGCGAGATCAGCGGCGGTGCGGCCCCTGAACGGCCCGCCGCTCGCGGTGAGCACGATGCGTGCCAGTTCACGGCCGGTGTCGAGAGAGGAACGCAGGCACTGGTGGACGGCGCAGTGCTCGCTGTCCACGGGGATGATCTCCGCACCGGGCACCGAACGGAGCGGCCGCACCACGGGACCGGCAGCGATGAGGCTCTCCTTGTTCGCGAGCGCGAGGATCTTCCCGCGCCGGAGCGTCTCCATGGTCACAGGGAGCCCGGCGAACCCGACAACACCGTTCACGACCACGTCCGCGACGTCCACGATGTCGGTGATTTCGCACGAGACAGTCACGCCCGGGAGTGCCGCAGCAACCCTGTCCGCGTCAGCCCCGCGGGTGACCACGACGATCTCGGGATTCAACTCCCGTGCCTGCTCGATCAGGGTCTCGACGGACGTCCCGACCGACAGTGCGGTGACGACGAAATCCCCCGGCGCAGCCCGCACGACATCGATCGTCTGGGTTCCGATCGAGCCGCTTGACCCGGCTATCGCGACGCGTGTTCTTGTCATCGGTCCAAGTCTGACAGCAAGGACGCCACCCACGACGGCGCTGGACGCACGTCACGGGGGCGGGCCGGGGCTAGGACGTCCAGGGCTGGAGGACCTGCAGCAGGTAGTACGTGGCGGGGAGCGCGAAGAAGAAACCGTCGAACCTGTCCAGCACGCCTCCGTGACCGGCGATGACGGTGCCGAAGTCCTTCACGTCGAGATTGCGCTTGAACATGGACTCGACGAGGTCGCCGAGCGGGGCCATGACCGACACGATCACGGCGAGCGCGAGCCACTCCCCCATGTTGTTCCACGTGCCGTTCTGGGAGCCGACGAGCGCGCAGACGATTACGGTCGCGACGGCGCCGCCGAGGAGACCCTCGACCGACTTGTTCGGGCTGACCCACTCGCGCAGCGGTGTGCGCCCGGCGGCCGAGCCGACGAACAGAGCGCCGACATCGTTCGCCACGACAGCAGCAACGAGGATGAAGATGGTGTCCGTGCCGATATTGCTGCCCGGGCTGGCGGACACGCTCTGGCGGAGGATCAAGGCGGCGAACGAGCCGAGGAGCCCGATCCATGTCACGGCCATGTTCGTGATCGCCACGTTCGGCATCGGCCCGCTCTGCACGCCCGGGGCGCCGAGGAACCCGATCGAGGTCGCGAGGAAACCAAATGCGACCACCAGAGGGAGAGCAGCGTCACCCATCCAGTAGGAGGCGAGGGGTGCAGCGACGCAGGCAATCAGCCCGGCGAACGTGGCGGGGCGGTAGCCCTTCTCGGTGACCTTGCTGAAGAACTCGACGGAGGCCAGCCCGACGACGGCCACGACGATGAGCATGACGGCGGCCGCCCGCCACATCACCGCTCCGACGAAGACGGCAAGGAGGATGAGTCCGGTGGTGACCGCAGCAGGCATGTCGCGCCCGGCCGCACCGCGCGGACCTCTCGTTGCGCCGCGGCGGACCTGCGGGCCCCGTGACACGGGGCGACTGGAACCCCCGGTGGTGTCGCGCTGGGCGTCGCGGCCCGGATCGCGCAGTGCGTCCCCGGTGACGTCCCGCGGGCGGCTGCGGTCCCCCGTGGAGTCCCCGCCGATCACCAGCCGCTCGGGGCGGCGTGTCGGTTGGCTCGGCTGCTGGAAAGAGGCCCACACATCGGTCTCGTCATCGTCATCCACGGTCACGGGACGGGGGATCTCGCCGGTCGGTGGCTCTGTCCAGTGGGGCAGGCCGGTGGAGTCGGTGTCGGAGAACACGATCGCAGGCTCGCTCGTGGGGTCGTCGGCGAATTGGATGGTCCCGAAATCAGAACCGAAGTCGGTGCCGTAGTCAGAGCCACTGCCCTCGGTGGTGTCGTCGCGCCTGCGCCAGATGTCGTCGCTCATCGGGTACTCCCTTTCCTCGGCGAACCATAGTTCGCCGGCAATTGCCAGCCCGTGCAGCCCGTGTCCCGCACCTAAACCTCGAGCAATTCCTGCTCTTTGCGGGCCACGGCCTTGTCGATCTGGTCGACATGGTCGTGGGTCAGCTTCTCGAGTTCCTTCTCGGCGCGCTCGAGGTCGTCCTTCGAGATCTCGGAGTTCTTCTCCGCGGTCTCCATGGTCTTGCGCGCGTCACGGCGGATGTTGCGGACGGCCACACGGGCGTCCTCCGCCATGTTCTTCACGACCTTCACGTACTCCTTGCGGCGCTCCTCGGTGAGTGCGGGGAACGAGAGCCTGATCACGATGCCGTCGTTCGAGGGCTGCAGGCCGAGCTCGCTCTCGCGGATGGCTTTCTCGATGTTCGCGAGGGCACTGCGGTCATGGGGCTTGACCACGAGGGTGCGCGCCTCCGGCACCTGGAACCCCGCGAGCTGCTGGAGCGGGGTCGGCGAGCCGTAGTAATCGACGAGGAGTTTCTCCACGAGGGCAGGATTTGCGCGCCCGGTGCGCACCGTGGAGAACTGGCCCTGGGCGTGCTCCAAGGCACGCTCCATCTTGTCGACAGCGTCGAGAAGGGTCTCTTCGGTCACCCGACCAGCGTACCGACTGGCTCGCCCTGCAGGATGGACTTGACGTTGCCCTTGGCCAGCAGGTCGAACACCACGATGGGGAGGTTCTTCTCCATGCAGAAGGTGATGGCGGTGGAGTCCATGACCTTCAGCCCCTTCGTGATGACGTCCATGTGGCTGATGCGGTCGTAACGGGTCGCTGCCTTGTCGACCTTCGGGTCTGCCGTGTACACGCCGTCGACCCCGGAGTGAGTGCCCTTCAGGATCGCCTGTGCGTCGATCTCGGCGGCACGGAGCGCAGCGGCGGTGTCTGTGGTGAAGAACGGGTTGCCCGTGCCGCCGGCGAGGATGACCACGCGGCCCTTCTCGAGGTGCCGCTCGGCGCGGCGGCGGATGTAGGGCTCTGCGACCTTCGGCATCTCGATCGCCGACATCACGCGTGCGTGCTGACCCGCGCGCTCGAGCGCATCCTGGAGGGCAAGACCGTTCATCACAGTGGCGAGCATCCCCATGAAGTCAGCCTGGGCCTGGTCCATGCCCTGGCCCGCACCCTTCACGCCGCGCCAGAAGTTCCCGCCCCCGACGACGATTGCGATGTCTGTGCCGAGTTGCTCGCGCGCCTCGCGCACCTCGTGCGCGACCTGCGTGAGCACGCCGTTGTCAAGGCCGAACCCGGTCGGTTCCGCGAGTGCCTCGCCCGAGAGCTTCAGGACAACACGCGACCACGCGGGCCGATTCGCCATGGTCAGCCGATCTCCAACTGCGCGAACCGCACGATGCTCGCCGACCCGATGAGCTTCTCGATGCTCACCTTGTCGTCCTTCGCATAGGCCTGCTCGAGGAGGCAGATGTCCTTGTAGAAGCCCCCGATTCGGCCCTCGACGATCTTTGCGACCGCCTGCTCGGGCTTGCCCTCGTTGCGCGTCATCGTCTCGAGCGTCTGGCGCTCCTTCTCGAGCACGTCCGCCGGGACGTCCTCGCGGCGCAGGTACCTGGGGCGTGCGAACGCGATGTGGACCGCCACGTCATGGGCGAGCTCCCTCGTGGCCCCGGACATCTCGACGATGACACCGTTCACGCCGCGGCCACCCTGCACGTGCTCGTAGACATCAATGATGTTGCCGGGGGAAGCCTCGAAACGGACCGCGGCACCGACCTCGATCTTCTCCTTCAGGGCGATCTTCAGGTCGTCGATGGCCGCCGCCTGCTCGGCCACGGCGGCCTCGCCCTTCGCGAGGACCGCTTTCGCGAGTGCGTCGGCAGCCGCCTTGAAACCGTCGCTCGACGCGACGAAGTCGGTCTCGCACTTGAGGTGCACCATGGCGACCGTGCCGCCCTCCTCGAGGATCGCGACGAGGCCCTGGGCATTGTCACGGTCGTCGCGCTTGGCGGACGCGGCAAGACCTTTCTCGCGCAGCCACTGCTTCGCTGCCTCGATGTCACCGCCGTTCTCCTCGAGCGCCTTCTTGCAGTCCATCATCCCGGCGCCGGTCGTGGCGCGCAGGCTTGCTACGTCTTTGGCTGTGTACGACATCGGGTGGTCACTCCGCGGGGGTGTCGGGGGTCTTCGTGGATGCGAGGCGTGCCTCGCGGTCGGCCTGAGCGGCGGCGGCCTGGCGGCGTGCCTCTGCCTGCTGGGCCTCGAAAGCGGCCTCCTGCTCCGGGGTGCGCGCAGTCGCTGCGGCGTCTGCGGCAGGAGCCGCAGGGGTGCGCTTCTGGGCGATGAACCGGCCCTCGATGACAGCCTCGGCGATGACGCGGGTGAGGAGATCGTTCGAGCGGATCGCATCGTCGTTGCCCGGGATCGGGTACTGCACGATGTCGGGATCGACGTTCGAGTCGACGACCGCGACGACCGGGATCTTCAGCTTGTTGGCCTCGGTCACCGCGATGTGCTCCTTCATCGTGTCGAGGACGAAGACGGCATCGGGGCGGCGGGACATGCCGGCCATGCCCGAGAGGTTCTTCTGGAGCTTCTCGAGCTCGCGGGTGAGCAGGAGCGCCTCCTTCTTCGGCATCGCGTCGAACTCGCCGGAGTCGCGCATGCGCTCGTACTCCTGCATCTTGCTGACGCGCTTCGAGATCGTCTCGTAGTTGGTGAGCATCCCGCCCAGCCAGCGCTCGTTGATCCAGGGCATGCCGCACTTCTCCGCGTAGGAACGGATGGGGTCCTGGGCCTGCTTCTTGGTGCCCACGAACAGGACGGTGCCGCCGTTCGCGACGAGGTCACGCACGAAGACGTACGCAGTCTCGACACGCTCGAGCGTCTGGTCGAGGTTGATGATGTGGATGCCGTTCTTCTCGCCGAAGATGAACTGCTTCATCTTGGGGGTCCAACGGCGGGTCTGGTGGCCGAAATGGACCCCAGCCTCGAGCATCTGTCGCATGGTGACGACGGCCATGGTTTTCTCCTTCTGCGGTTTGCCACACACCGGTCCGACGCCGGAGCGACCGCAGGTGGCCGGTGTGCATGGATGTCTTTGTGGTCCGGGGGGATCCCGGGCCGTTAGTCATGCTATCGGCGGACCTGCATCGGTCAAAGGGGCCCGGGCGGGCGGGCCGGACAGCGCAGGCGGGCCGACGGCACCAGGCGACTGCCCCTCCCCGCGAACAGCACCCGCGGGTGCACGGGCAGGCCACCCTGTCTCACCCCGACATACACGCGGCCAGATGACGCCCCGAGCACCGCTCCCGGCCCGACTTGCTCGCCCTGTGCCAGCCGGTCCCCAGATTGGACCACGTCGCCGTAGGTGAGGAGTTGTCCCCCTGCGGTGCGGATCACCACGAAGCGGCGCCCCGCGACAGACCCGTCGAAGGCCACCCTTCCCCCGTGCCCGGCACGCACCGGCAGCCCGGCGGGCACGGCCACCGTGACACCTCGGTGGCCGGCACACCGGCCGCATGCCGGCATCACGAACGGCTCGATGACGGGACCGGGCAGGGCCACGAGCGGCGGGACCGCCAGACAGGAGAGCGAGACGACGAGGGCAGTCAGCGGCACGCCGGAATGTGGCTCACCCCATGCCGGCGGAGGCAAGCCGCGCGCGCAGTTGAAGCACGGCCTTCGTGTGGATCTGGCTGATCCTGCTCTCGGTGACGCCGAGCGCCTCCCCGATCTCTGCGAGCGTGAGCCCGTCCTCGTAGTAGAGGATGAGCACGGCCTGTTCCCTCTCGGGAAGCCTCCCGATCTCGTCACGCATCGCATCACGCAGTTCGGCCTGCTCGAGCGCGTGCCCCGGCTGCAGTTCCTGTGTGCTGTCGCTCGGGGTCGAGTCCATCGCCACATGGTCGAGCGGGCCGACCGAGCCGGCCGCGATGTCGGCGAGCCACTGCTCCAGCTCCTCGACCGCGATGGACAGTTCGGCGGCGATCTCCTCGTCGGTCGGCGTGCGCCCGTGGGTGTGCTCGAGGGTGGCGATCGCGTCCTGGACCGAGCGGGACCGCGAACGGACGGAGCGCGGCACCCAGTCGAGCGCCCGCAGGCTGTCCAGGATCGCGCCGCGGATGCGCGGGATCGCGAACGTCTCGAACTTCGCCCCGTTCGCCGGGTCGAACCTGTCGATCGCGCTCATCAACCCGAACACGCCGGCGCTCACTAGGTCACCGGTGTCGACAGAACGCGGGAGGCCGGCGGCGAGTCGGCCGGCGACGAACTTGACGAGCGAGGCATAGTGGACGACGAGCCACTCGCGCGCCATCGGCTCGTTCGTGTCGTGCCAGGCCTGCCACGCGGACTCGATTCCGTACCGGACGGGGCGCGCGTTCATGCGCGGGGGTGCGACTCCGAGTAGGCAAGGCGCAGCTTCTCCTTGCTGACGTGCGTGTACCTCTGTGTGGTGCTCGCATCACTGTGGCCGAGCAGTTCCTGGATGCTGCGGGTGTCCGCACCGTTGTCCATGAGATGGGTGGCGAACGAGTGTCGCAGTGCGTGCGGATGGGTGCCGCCGGGCAGGCCGATGCGCTCGGCAGCCTGCTCGAGAAGGCGCGTCACGTCCCGGCGCGACAGTTGCGCGCCCCGCGCGCCGAGGAAGAGAGACGCACCCGAGCGTTCCGAGACCACCTCGTCACGCACCTTGCGCCACCGCGCGATCGCGGCCTTGGCCTGGCGGCTCACCGGCACGATCCTCTCCTTCGAGCCCTTGCCCATCACCCGCAGCGTGGACCCGTCCGTTGCGACGCCCTGGAGAGTGAGGCCGCACACCTCGGACACACGAAGGCCGCTGCCGTACAGGATCTCGAGCACCGCACGGTCCCTTGCCCTGCGCCATTCGGGTGCGTCCTCGTCCTCGGTGGAGACCAGTTCGGCGGCCGTGTCCGCATCGAGCGGCCGTGGCAGGCGTCCCTTTGCCGCCGGCGTGTGCACGGACATCGTGGGGTCGGAGGCTGCCAGGCCCTCGCGAACCGCCCACGAGAAGTACCGACGCAGCGACGCGATGCGGCGCGCCACCGTGCGCGACGTCGCACCGGCATCGTGGAGTGCCGCGAGATACTCGCGGACGTGCTCGCGCTCCGTCGCGGACGGGACGGCACCGGGAACGATGGCGATCATCCACTCGGCGAACAACTCGACGTCACGGCGGTATGCGGCACGGGTGTTCGCCGCGGATGCGGTGAGCGAGGCCTCGTAGCGCGCGGGCGACCACTCGGGAAGCCGTGAGTCCCTCTCGGCGCACTCACCCTTCAGGCTGGAGCCGCGGTCGGCCCGCGCGGGTGCCGGGGACGAACACGCGGTGCACCGCGCGCCGTGCACCGTGCGCACCCCGCGGGCCGGGTTCGTGCGCGGGTCCTCCCCCCGGCGCGCGGGGTGCTCGCGGCAGTGCCAGGCAAAGTAGGCAGAGACCGCGGAGAGCGACTGCGCGACGGTCTCCACCGTGTGGCCGGTCCGCTCGAGATGGGCGACCCACGAGGACACGTGCTCCGCCCGCACAGACGACGGATCCGGGGCGCCGAGCGCGGCGAAGTGGGCGGCGGCACGCAGGATCACGTCAGCCCTCGACTGGCGCGCGGCGTCCGTCACGCGAAGGGTCCGCACGTGCCGGGGCACCTCGTACCTGTCGGTGGTGGGGCGCACGGATGACGCCCTGGCTGCTCCGCCCATGCACCCCACCGTACTTGTCGGGACTCAGGCGGTGAGCGCCTCCCACCACCCGTTGTCGTGGGCCACCCACCCGTCGGCCTCGAGACGCCCGAGCATGACACCCACCTCGAAGCGCTCCCGCCCCGTCGCAATCACGAGCTCCTCGCAGGTCCGCGGCGTGCCGCAGAACGCATCCAGCAGGAACTGCTCATTGGCCCCCGGAGGTCGTCGTGTGTCGACGGACCGGAGGTGAGCCCCGGTCACGAGCCCGAGCGCGACCATCACGTCATCGACGTCCGTGACGGGTCCGCACCCGTCACGCAGGAGCGCGTTGGTGCCGTCGCACACCGGCATGCTCGGCGACCCGGGCACCGCAAGAACCGTGACGTCACGCATCATGGCCTCGCGCACCGTGATCATCGAGCCTCCGCGGGCCCTCGACTCCACCACCACGAGCACCTCGCACAACCCGGCGAGGATGCGGTTTCGCAGCGGGAAGCGGTGGGTCTCTGGTGCCGTCCCCGGCGGTGCCTCCGACACGACGACACCGCGCTCCGCGATCTCATCGCGTTCGGCACCGTGCTCGGGCGGGTACGTCACATCGACACCACCCGCGACCACGGCCACCGGTGCACCGCGTGCAGCGACGAGCGCACCCCTGTGGGCGGCGATGTCGATGCCGCGCGCGAGCCCGGACACCACGGCGACATCGTTCAGGGCGAGGTCATTGCCGAGCCGGCGTGCGAACGCCGCACCCGCCCGCGATGCAGCGCGCGTGCCGATGATGCCGACCCGGCGCCGGGCAAGGGACGCGAGGTCGCCCCGGTGGAACAGCACGCCGGGGCCGCGGAGATCGCCGAGCAGTGGGGCGGGGTACCCCGGACCGCCCACCCACGTGACACTGATCCCTGCATCCTCGCAACGTGCGGCCACGGCGTCCTCGAGGCCACGGCACCCGCGCCACGCACGCCACACGCGCTCGTCGACGCCGGGAATCACCCGCTCGCCGTCCATGATGCGCGTCCAGGTGGACGAAGGGTCACCGAGTTTCACGAGCCGGCGCAGTCGCCCAGGGGTCTGCAACGGGAGGGCGGCGAGGCCGGCGGCGTGCCTCACCGTCTGCCCATCTCGCGACGCAGGCCGATGGCGACAACGACATGGTCCTCGTCCACATCATCGTCGCCGCGCAGGTCCGCGACCGTGCGAGCGACGCGACGGACCCGGTGGTAGCCGCGTGCGGTGAGGTCCCCACGGCGGAGCCGTTCCTCGAGGACGGTCCGCGCACCACCGGTGACCGGGGCGACCTCGTCGATCATTCCCGGCGGGACCAGGGCGTTCGGGCAGCCCTGGCGGCGCACCGCCACCGCGCGCGCGTTGGCGACGCGGGCGGCCACGACCGTCGTCGGCTCGTCGCGCTCCCCGGACATGACAGCCTCGGTGCGCGGACGGGTCAGCCACATGCGCACGTCGAACCTGTCGAGAAGCGGCCCGCTGAAACGGCGGAGGTACCGGTGCCTCATCTGCGGCGTGCATCCGCAACCCGTGACCTGCTCGTTCGCGCACGGGCACGGGTTGCTCGCCCCGACGAGCAGAAAACGGGCCGGCAGTTCCACAGCCGAACGTGCTCTCGCGATGCGCACGGTGCCCTCCTCGAGAGGCTGGCGCAGGGCCTCGAGCAGGGTGGGCGCGAACTCGCCCATCTCGTCGAGAAAGAGCACACCGTTGTGCGCGAGCGACACCTCCCCCGGTCTCACCGGCGACCCGCCACCCACGACCGACACGGTGGAAGAGGTGTGGTGCGGGGCGCGGAACGGCGGGCAGACCGGGGCCGGGGACTGCGGCGGGAGACCCGCCGCGCTGCGGACCATGGACACCTCGAAGGCGGCGCGTTCGTCGAGCACGGGGAGGATGCCGGGGAGCCGCACGGCGAGCATCGACTTGCCGACGCCCGGTGGGCCGACCATCAGCGTGTGGTGGAAACCGGCCGCTGCGACCTCGAGCGCGAACTTCGCCTCGGGTTGGCCCCTCACGTCGGCGAGATCGGGTATCACGGCTGAACTTGTGCCGACGGTGCCGCGTGGGGCATCACGCCACTTCTCCAGCCCTTTCAGCACCGCGATCACCTCCCGCAGGTCGGCTGCGCCGACGGTGCGCAAGCCGGCGCCGAGACGTGCCTCCTCGACGGAAGCCGAGGGCACAACGACACGCTCACCCTCCGCCGAGAATGCGAGCGGCGCTGCACCCGCAGCAGGCCTCAGCGAGCCGTCGAGACCGAGCTCCCCGAGGAACGCCGTGCCGGAGGTCGCCTGCAGCGGCACCTCACCGTTCGCGACGAGCACCCCGACAGCGATCGCAAGATCGGCAGTGGGGCCGCCGCGCCTCTCCGCTGCCCCGGCGAGGTTCACGGTGATGCGGCGGTTCGGCCACTCGATCCCCGCGCACAGCAGCGCCGCGCGCACCCGGTCGCGCGACTCCCTGCAGGCCTCGTCGGGCTGGCCGACTATGGCAAACCCGGGTAACCCGTGGCCGATGTGCACCTCGACAGTGATGGGCGCGCCGAACACTCCGTGGAGCGTGGACGAATTGATGGCGGCGTACATGTGCAGTCCCTCCCGTGCGGGTCTCTGGAAGACTGACGACCATGTGTGCACGAATCCCCCGCGCGCCGGCGGTCATTGCTGCTGTCCTCGCACTGGCGTGCCTCGCGTCGTGCGGCGGCAGCGAGCGGACCGGCACCGCGTTCTGCCGGCAGCTCGCGAAGGAGGTGCCCGCGATCGGCGGGACCGTCACCACGAAGACCCAGGCACTGGGGGTCGTCGAGCGCTACGAGAGACTGCTCGAGAAGGCACCCCTCACGATCGAGCCCGACCTGAGGGTGGTCACCGACCTGTTGCGTCTCGCGACGAGGGTCGACACGCAGGATCCGGCGCAGGTGCAGGAACTGGCCGACGCCAGTTACAAGGCGGACCAGGCATCAGAGAACGTGCGTGAGTGGGTCAAGAGCACGTGCGCGGTCGACCTGGCGACGGGACTCAGCATCGAGCCGCCGCGGACGGTACCCACCACGACCACGACGGTCGTGGCACCGGCACCGTGATCAGCTGATCTGGCCGCGCTTGACGATGACGGAGTCGACGAGGCCGTACTCCTTGGCCTCGTCGGCCGTGAACCAGTTGTCGCGCTCGCTGTCGGCCTGGATGGTGGCGATGTCCTTGCCTGCGTGATGGGCGATGAGCTCGGCCATGCGCCTCTTCGTGTAGCGCAGTTGCTCGGCCTGGATCGCGATGTCGGACGCCTGGCCGCGCAGGCCGGCGAGGGGCTGGTGCATCATGATGCGCGCGTTCGGCAGTGTGTAGCGCTTTCCCGGCGCGCCGGCCGTGAGGAGGAACTGGCCCATGGAGGCGGCGAGACCCATGCACACCGTGGCCACGTCGCACGAGACGAACTGCATGGTGTCGTAGATGGCCATGCCGGCAGTGACCGAGCCCCCGGGGCTGTTGATGTAGAGCCAGATGTCGGTGTTCGGGTCCTCGCCCTCGAGGTAGAGGAGCTGGGCGCACAGCTGGTTCGCGATGTCGTCGTTCACGTCGGTCCCGAGCATGACCACGCGGTTCTTCAGCAGTCGGGTGAAGATGTTCGCGCTGGGGTCGAGTCCGCCGTCGAAGGCGAGGGGCATGCCGGGAGTGCTCATGGCTCCGAGGCTACCGTGCGCCCCCACTGCGCCCGCGAGCAATCGCGGCGCCCCGCCAGCAATAATGGGCCAATGACACCCGCTGACCCGTTCCTGCCCAGCACCGACGAACTGCTCGTTCACAATGCCCGGTTCGCGGACAACTTTCCCGACCACGGTCTCCACCTGGCCCCGCGCAGGAAGCTCGCCGTCGTCGCGTGCATGGACAGCCGCATGGACATCTTCCAGATACTCGGCCTCGACCACGGTGACGCCCACATCATCCGGAATGCAGGGGGCGTCGTCACCGACGACGTCATCCGGTCCCTCGTGGTGTCCCAGCGCCTGCTCGGCACGCAGGAGATAATCCTCATCCACCACACGAACTGCGGGCTCCAGACCGTGAGCGAGGACGGCTTCAAGTCGGACATCGAGCGCGACTGCGGCATCAAGCCGTGGTGGGCCATCGAGACGTTCACCGACCCGCACGTCGACGTGCGCCAGAGCATGTCGCGGCTCCATTCCAGCCCGTTCATCACGACGAAGGGCCACATCCGTGGGTTCGTCTACGACGTGGACACCGGTCGCCTCATCGAGGTGCAGCCGGACGACCGCCACATCGGCTAGCGACGCACGCCGCTGAAGATCACGACGACGCGCTCGGCGTCGGCGATCCGGTTGCGGATCGCGAGCACCCCGGCAAGTCCCGCGCTGCCCGTGGGACTGACATCGATCCCGGTGTGGGCGTGTGCGAGCCGGTTCGCCTCCACGATGTGGGCCTCGCTTGCGACAACCGGTGAGCCCCCGGTGTGCGCCATGGCGTCAAGCACGCCTATCCAGTCGTAAGTCTCGTCGTCCAGGATCCCGTCCGCGAGGGAGACGGGCTCGTCCTCCCACGGCCACATGCACTCCGACCAGCGCGCACCGACATTGCCGACACCGCCCGTCGCGATCGCACGGCGCCACGCGCGCTCGAGCGGCGCGCACCCCTCCGCCTGCACGGCATGGAGCATGGGATGGACACCCGAGCTGCGCAGTGATGCCCCGACACACGCGGCGAAGGCCCCGCCTCCGGTCTGCACGAAGACCCGGTCTGCACGGTGTCCCATCTCGTCGCTGATCTCCCAACCGAGCGTGCGGCCACCGTCCCGGCACCATGCGTTCTCCGTGCCCTGCACGCCGAACGGCACCGCACCCGCCGCGACAGCCCCGCGGAAACGGAGCACACACGGGTCGCCCGGCGGGCCGGACTCACTCCGCGGGCACACCGTGACGCTCGCACGCAGAGACTCAAGTGCGGTCAGCACGGTGGGCGACGCCGACGGCGGGACAAACACGTCGATCGGCCATCCGACGGCGCGTGCGATCGTCGATGCGGCGATCGCTGCGTTCCCGCAGGATGCGATCGCAAGACGCGGGCGCGGCCCGCTGCCCCAGCGTGCCGTTCCCGCGGCTTCGGCCATGAGCAACTGCACCATCTCGGTGAACAGGTGACGAGCCTTGTGCGACCCGGCCACGTTGCGGGTCTCGTCCTTCACCCAGATGCCGCCGGCGGGCGCAAACCCGAGAGCGTCCGAGAGGTGGCCGGCCCTGACCAGCGGGGTGCGCCGGAAGCCCGTGCCGGCGACGCGGGCGACGGCATCGTCCAGGTCCTCGATGACTGCGAGACGACGCGCATCGTCGAGCCCGATCGCCGCGCCGTACGCATCGACCGCAAGGTATGTGCGGTACGCCACGAACGGGTTCGGGGCGTCGAGCGGGCGGAAGGGCGCGACCGAGTCGACGAAGTGCAGCACGTGACGGCGGTCCTCTGGCGTGGAGGCCGGGCACACGAGCGCACCGTCACCGATCGCCACTTCCGTGCCGCAGGCCGCACAGACCATTCCGGTCACGCCGGGACGGTCAACAACTGACATGTGGTCAGCGCTCTGCGGCCACGCGCCCGTTGAACTCGATGATGAGTTCATCCCACACCGGCGCGTAGCGGCGCAGACCGCGCCAGAAGTCCTGCGAGCGGCGCGCCTCGAACACCTCGAGCGGGGTGCCCTGCTGCTCGACCCAGGTGTAGTAG
>SXYT01000119.1 GCA_005788205.1 Actinomycetota bacterium
CCGAGAATGGACGCGAGAGACACGCCCACATGACTCTGCGACCAGGTCATGAGACCGTGGCCGACCACACCCGGGCCGAGTGCCATCCCGAGCGCGAGCAACCAGTCGCGCGCGGTGATGCGCCCGAGATCGTTGCTGGCGATGAGTCCGAAGGGGATGACGACGACGGATGCCCACACGAAGATGGCGGCGAGGAAGGACCATGAGTCGACACCGTCGACCCTCTGCTGCTTGGCAATGAGGAAATACCCGGTCCAGATCACCACGTTCACGGCCGCCATGAGATCGCCGCTCACGTGTGCGCCGCTGGTGGATGCCGCCGCGAGAACCACGATGAGCACACCGGCCATCGATAATGCCCCGTAGACCAACTGGCGCACCCGCAGCCGCTCCCCGAAGAGGCGCCCCGCCACGAAGAGGACGAGGACAGGCTGCAGGTTGCTCATGAGGGTCGCGTTCGCAATCGACGTCATCTTGATGGCGGCGAACCCCGTGATGAACGACAGCGCGAAGAGGACACCGGGCAGGGCGGTGCGGCGCATCAAATCCCGCGAGAGACCGCCGCCGAAACGGTAGGCCATGAACACCATGATCGGCACGCCGAGGACCATTCGGGTGAACACGATCGACGGCGTGCCAACTGACATCGACTTGTTCAGGACCGGCCCGATTCCCCATGCCATCACGGCGGTCACCGCCGCGATCACGTGGATGTCATCGCGGCCGCGCACACGGCCCCGGACGGATTCCCCGGGGTGCGTCACTTCTTCGGGTTGAGATCGATGCGAAGGGTCAACACACCCTCTTCCAGGGTCGCGACGGAGTCACCGATGATCGCAAAGTCGCGGAAGTCTGACTCGGCCTGGGCAATGAACAGCTGGCGCTCCTCTCCCGCGACCGGCGGCAGGGGACGTTTCCGCACGGCCGCGGCCCTGTCCCGGAAGCGGGCGATCATCTCGTCAGGGTCAAACGTTGCCATCTCTGTCTCCTTTAGTTGTTCTCGCTCTGTTGCTGGCTCAGCAACGGGTCGATGACCGGCGGCATGACGGGCCGTTCATCCACTTCTCTGTCCTCCCCCGAGGGGGTCTCCACGACATCCACGCCGTCGTCACGGTGGTCGAACCTGTCGCGAAACGGGCGCCGCTGCTGGGCCGGCTCGTGATCGAGCACCGTGGGGGCCTCCACATGGTCGATCATCTCCGCGCCGTCAGGACGCACGGCATTCAGGAGGACGATGCGTTCCTCCCCGTCCGCGCGGGCGAACCTGCGGTCACCCATGACCTCGAGAGGTGCGAGGACTGCCGGATCCTCGCCCGCGGACCGCCAGAACCGCACGGTCACCACGAAGAGCACGATGCCGGTGGCAATCATGGCGAGCGACAAGGCGTTCACGAGCATGTCGGAGGCAACCAGTGCGGACGGGGACATCGGGCCTATTCTCTCACGCGGACGTTCTCCGAGACCGACAAGGGGTGACATGGCGAACTTCATCACGTCAGTCCTCTTTGTCGCGGTGCTCGTGGCCCTCGTCAGATGGGGACGGCGCCACGAACCTCACTGGGTGGATCGCGACGGATCGCGTTTCATCGCGCGGGCGCGCCTGCTGGACGCCCGCGGGGGGCGCCCCGGGCGCTGGGCCCCGGTGCGGGGCGGTATCGGACGCGATGCCGTGGTCCTGCGGTCGGGCTTCACCGGGACCCGTGCAGTGGCCGGGATCTACGGCGTGGAGGCGAAGGTCGCCGATGACCACGACGGCCACGCCGTCTACTCGCTGCGCGGCGAGAAACTGGTGGCTCTCCGCATCCCTGTGCGCAGCCCACTGGTTGCGCGCCTGGACGAGATGCTGCCCCGCTGAGGCTGCCCGGTCAGCCGGGCCCGGACAGGAATGCCGAGAGCTCTGCACCCACCTGCTGGGTCGCGATCAGGAAACCGTCGTGGCCCTCGTCGCTCTCGATCTCCACGTACCGGTTCCGCGCGTCACCGTTCGTGATGTGGGCGTGGATCGTCTCCTGCTGGTACGCGGGGTAGAGGATGTCGCTGCTGATGCCGATGGTGAGCGATGGGGCGGTGATGCGCGACATGGCGCGTGCCACGCCGCCGCGCCCGCGGCCGACATCGTGGAGATCCATCGCCTTGCCGATGTAGAGGTAGCTGTTCGCGTCGAACCGTCGGACCAGGCGGTCCCCGTGGTGGTCGAGGTAGCCCTCCACCTCGAATTTCGAGAGCAGGTCCAGCCCGTCGTCATGGAAGTTCTTGTTGGCGAGGCGCCGGCCGAACCGCTCGCTGAACTTGTTGTCGGTGCGGAACGTGACCTGGGCGATCATCCGCGCCACCGCGAGGCCGTGCCACGGTCCCTCGTCGTCATCGGCGCCGTAGTAGTCACCGTCATTCCATTTCGGGTCCATGAGGAGGGCGCGACGGCCGATGGAGCCCCACGCGATCTGCTGGGCGCTCGCCTCGACACACGTGGCAATCGGCACGATTGCCCCGACCCGCTGCGGGAACATGACCCCCCACTCGAGCACCTGCATGCCGCCCATCGAACCGCCGACCACCGCGCGCCAGCGGGTGATGCCGAGCGAGTCGGCGAGCAGTGCCTGTGCGCGCACCATGTCGCGGATCGTGACGACGGGGAAGCGCAGCGCATACGGCCTGCCGTCGGATGGGTCAGGCGACGCAGGACCGGTGGTCCCCTGGCAACCGCCCAGGACGTTGGCGCACACCACGAAGTAGCGGTCGGTGTCGATCGGCTTGCCCGCGCCGATCAGGCCCTCCCACCAACCCGGTGTCGGGTGACCGGGTCCTGCCGGGCCCGCGGCATGGCTGTCACCCGTCCACGCATGGCAGACGAGCACGGCATTGGATGCAGCGGCGTCGAGTTCGCCCCATGTCTCGTAGGCGGTCGTGACATCGCTGAGTTGACCGCCACCTTCCAGACTGAAGGGCCGGGTCGTGGCGAAGCGGTGGAAGCGGCGGTTCCCCGCCGGTTGGTCCGGTGTCCACGCTCCGGAGGCCGGGATGGGGGCGTTGCCGTGCTGGGTCTGTGCCATCACCGTGTCTCCTTCCGTGCGGGCGCGTGGCCGTGTCTTCGTCGCACCAAGAGAGCACGCCCCTGTTGCCCCGCTGGCTGCGGGACCACATCCCCCGCTCTCGCGGGAAGGCACCGTGCGGCGTGAACCCCGGTTGCCGGACCTGTCGGTCGCTCTTAATGTTCCGTGAAGACTAGCGGTCGGTCGACTCGTTGGCGAGGTGTTTCGCCAGGCCCACGAGGTCCGTGAACTCGTCGAAGCCGGTCATGTCCCCCAGGCCGTCCCGCATGGTCCCGAGCGCCCGCAGCCGGGAGTACGCATCCCCCAGGGCCTTCGTCATGGCGAGCAGGCCGGACAGGGGCGACACGATGAGGGAGAAGCCGAGCTCCCCCAGTTCCGCGGGCGTGAGGAGGGGCGTCTTGCCCTTCTCGACCATGTTCGCCACCAGGTTGACGCCCGGCAGCGCGGAGGCAATCGTCTCCATCTCGGCCACGGACTGCGGTGCCTCCACGAAAACGGCGTCGACACCGAGGTCTGCCGCCATCTTCCCGCGGGTGATGGCCTCGTCGAGCGACACGACGGCGCGCGCGTCGGTGCGGGCCGTGACATGGAGGTCGCCGCGTGTGCGCAGCGCGGTGCGCAGCTTCGAGAGCCAATCGTCACGGTCGACCACCCTCTTGCCCTCCATGTGGCCGCACTTCTTCGGCCACTCCTGGTCCTCGAGGAACATCCCCGCGGCCCCGGCCTGCTCCCACAGCTCGACTGTGCGCGCCACCGACGACGTGCCGCCGTACCCGGTGTCGGCGTCGACGATCACCTCGAGCCCAGGCACCGCGCGGCACACGCGACGCGCGGCATCGGCCATCTCTGCCTGCCCCACGATCCCGATGTCCGGCTCGCCGAGGAACGTGCCGCTGAGGGCGAAGCCCGAGAGGAACACCGTGGAGAACCCGGCACGCCCGGCGAGCAGTGCCGACAACGGATCCCACACCCCGGGCATCAGCACGGGGCCGGACTCGGAGATGCGGCTGCGCAGTGACTCCGCGCGGCTCACTTCACCCCGAGGGTGTCCATGGAGTGCTGCTTCAGCCGCTTGTAATCGACCTTGCCGTTCGGTGCGCGCCCGATGGTGTCCACGATCACGAGGTTGCGCGGCGCCTTGTACGCCGCAAGGCGCGACCTCACGTGAGCCGAGAGTTCCTCGAATGTCGGGGACGAACCGGGCTCCGGTTCGACAACCGCACAGATCGTCTCGCCGAAACGGGCGTCAGGGATGCCCACGGCAACCGCATCACGCACGCCAGCGTGCGTCTTCAGGCACTCCTCGACCTCCTCGGGGAAGACCTTCTCGCCACCGGTGTTGATGCACACCGAGCCTCGGCCGAGGAGCGTGAGCGTGCCGTCCTCGTTCACTTCTGCCCAGTCGCCGGGAACCGTCCAGCGGCGCCCCTCGTAGAAGCGGAACGTCTCGGCCGTCTTCTTCTCGTCCTTGTAGTAGCCGAGCGGGATCGCTCCGCCCACTGCCACCAGACCGCGCTCACCGCTGCCGGGCTGCACTCGCGTGCCGTCCTCCTTGAAGACGACACAGTTCGGGCCGAGCTGGAACTTGGCTGTGGTGGGCGCGGCGCCCTTCACAGCAACCGAGGCACCCATGCCCACGGCCTCGGACGAGCCGAAACTGTCGGTGATGGCCATCTGCGGGATGTGCTCGAGCAGGCCGTTCTTGTTCTCCTGGCTCCACATGACGCCCGACGACCCCATCTGACCCACACTCGACAGGTCCCAACGGCCGGGGTTGGCGTCGAGAGCCTCCAGGATCGGGCCGGCGAACGCCTGGCCGACGATGACGATCGAGTTCACCTTCTCGCGCTCTGCGATGTCGAGCAGTTCGGTGGCACTGAACGACCGGTTCGGGTTGGTCACGATGCAGCCCGCGGTCGCCAGCGAGATGAACGAGGAGAAGAGCCCTGTGCCGTGCATCAGCGGGCAGGCCACGTACGCGCGCAGGCTCGGCCACTCCGGGTTCACGCGGTCGATCAGCGACTGCACCGACTCACCCGGGGCAACCCCGTAGAGGGCGTTCGCGCCGTAGCCGAGGACCGCGAACAGGTCCTCCTGGCGCCACATCACGCCCTTCGGCATACCCGTGGTCCCGCCGGTGTAGAGAAAGAGCATGTCGTCGCCCGAGAGTTCCGCCACCGGCACGACCGGGGCCCTTTTTGCGGCCACCACGGCGTTGTAGTCGAGCGCCCAGTCGGGGACGACGGCATTCTCCGCGTCGGGAACCATGTACCAGCGCCTCACGAGGGGAAGGCGGGCACGGACCTGGTCGATCAGGCCCGCGAACGCGCCGTGGAAGATGACTGCCTCGGCATCGGCGTTGTCGAAGAGGTAGAAGACCTCCTCGGGGCCGTAGCGATAGTTCACGTTGAACGGCACGTACCCGCCCAGCCACGAGGCGAGCGTTCCCTCCAGGTACTCGGGGCAGTTGTACATGTAGTGGGCGACCTTCGCCTGGTGGCTGAGGCCCGCCCCCACCATGTCCACGGCAAGCGCGTTCGACCGGTCGTGGAACTCACCCCAGGTGTACTTCTTGTCGCCGAACACCTGGGCGGTGCGGCCCGGGTCCTTCTCAGCGATGCCGCGCAGCAGATTTGCGTAGTTCCAGACGGTCATCGTGTTCCCCCGTGTGTGTGCCCGTCCCCCGACGGATGCCGAAACGCTACCAAGCGAGGGTGCACGCGGTCACCAGCGGGGTTGTCGCCGGGGCATCCGCACGGTACCGTTCTCGCCGTTCCAGCGGGCGGAGTTGGAGCAACAGACGGGGTCTCCGTCGCGCTGTTCACAGCTGCGACAGGGCCCCGTTCTCCATTCCCTGGAGAGCATGGCGGGCAGCCATCGCCACGAACATCTCGTCACCGCGCTCGGTCCGGCCCACGATCTGAGACGCAACCACAGCCATGACTGCACCGCTGATCGCCTCGCGGCGGTAGTGCCTCTCCACCCACCTGCGGTCGACCTTGTGCCCGTAGCGCTCGATCCCCGCCACGTACCTGTCGACGAGTTCCCACTCGTGGGCACGCCGATCCTCGGGCAGCAGCCCCGCGCCGATGAAGTACGCGAGGTCCGCGATGCCGTTTCCGTGACCCGGTGTCTGCCAGTCGACGACCGCGCACGAGAGGCTGGCCGAGGAGCGGTCGTACAGGATGTTGTCCAGGCGGTAGTCGCCGTGAGTCACGCAGAACGCGGGGCCCTTGGCCTCCACGTACTCCACGATCCCCCCGGCCATCTCCGAGAGGAACCCCATCCCGGTGCCGCCCGTCTCTTCCTGCACCCGCTCGCCGAGTGTGCCCGCGAAGCCGGGCAGGAACAGGGCCACGAGCCCGGCGAGACGTTCACCGTCCTCGCGCGAGACGCGTCGCTCCATCCAGTCCACATCGAACAGCGTCTCGTCGTTC
>SXYT01000021.1 GCA_005788205.1 Actinomycetota bacterium
CCGGGGAAGTCCTCCTCGCCCCGGAACCAGCCACGTGAGTTGTCGTAGTGCGTGTGGCCCCGGCCGTAGGACGGCGCACCCAGCCACGACTCGTCGGGCCGGGTGAACCATGCGTCACTCTCGTGCCCTCGCTCGTAGGTCCACGCCGTGAAGTCGGTGTGGTAGTTCTCGCCGCCCACCTCGAAGAGATGCGGGTGGTCGGTGACGAGCTGGGTGATGACACCTGCCTCGCGCAGTGACGCAGTGATCGGCTTCTCCCAGAGTTCGATCGAGCCCCAGGGCTTCCACAGGAAGTCCCATGCACCGACGAGCAGGTCGTGGCGCGCGGGGATGCACGGCAGCGAGCCGGTGTGGTGGTTCGTGAAGCGCACGCTGCGCGCGGCGAGACGGTCGAGATTCGGGGTGTCGAAGTCGGTCCCGCCGTACGCACCGATCTCGTGGCGGTTCAGGCTGTCGAGCAGCAGAACGACAACGTTGCGCGGCAGGGCCGCGTTCACCCCTGCGTTCACTCCGTGGCCTCCCCGAGCGCGAACACGGTGTCGCACCATGCATTCACTTCCTCGCGCATGACGTCGTGGCTCTTCGCAAGGAGGTGCCCGTCACCCGGCATGATGCGCAGCTCGCCCGACCCCGCGATCGCGCGGACCACCTCGCTCGCCTCCACGGGCAGGATCTCGTCGCGGTCGCCGTGGAACATGAGGAGCGGCCTGCCGTCGAGGCCGCCGGCCACCTCGCACCCTGCTGACTGTGTGGCGAACGTGACGACGCCCGTGACCATCGCGGACAGCCCCACCGCGACGCGCACTGCCACGGCGCCGCCGAAGCTGTGCCCCATCAGGATCACCCGGTCGCATCCCGTCCCGACCATCATCTGCACCGCCGCCGCGGCATCCACGCAGCAGGCGTCCATGTCGTTCGGCTTGCGCCAGCTGATACGCATCGCCGGGACGCCCCTGGCAGAGAGATCCTCACCCAACTGGTTGTAGAGGGCGTCACCGGGGCCCATCAAGCCGCCCATGGCGCCGCCCATCATCACGACACCCACGTCACGCGCCCCCCCGACCGGTTCGTGCCACAGAATCCCGAGCAGGCCGCGCATGGTGTACATCTCGATGTGGCGCAGGCCGGGGGCGAGCATCGCCTGCTGGCTGGCCATGATCCCCAGCACGTCGAGCGGGGTCTGCATGTCACCGCCCTGCTGGTCCTCCCCCGCCGCCATGCAGTTACCCTAGTGACGCATGCGCGAAGTGAAGAAGCCGATCGACCCGAGCGTCGAGTCCGACCGTGATCTTGCCACGCGCATCGCGTTCGCGTGGCGCGAGCTGCGGCGCGGAGCCGCCAACAACGCGGTGCGCGAGATCATCTTCGAGGGCGACGACTACTCGATCGAGCCCGGCCAGTTCGACACCCTCGAGCAGCTGGTCCTCCACGGGTCCATCAGCATGGGCAACCTCGCCGATGCGCTCCGCGTGGACCCCAGCACCGCCACCCGCGCCATCCAGCGGCTCATCAAGGACGGGCTCGCGGAGAAGGTCTCCCATGACGGCGACGGCCGCGTCGTGTTCGTGGCACCGAGCGAGCGCGGGCACATGATCCACACCCATGTCATTGACCAACGGCGCAACCTCGTGTTCGCCATCGTCGAGCAGTTCGAACCCGAGGAGCGCGAGATGATCGCTGCCTCGCTCGAGCGTTTCAGCAGGGCGCTCGACATCGCCGTTGCGGACCTCTCGCAACAGAAGCGGTAGCAGGTCCCCGTCATGGCATCACGGGAGACGTTTCCAAAGGACGCGATGGAGCATGCACCGCAGCTCTACGCTCACGCGGTCCGCCTGACCCGCAACAGAGCCGACGCAGAGGACCTGGTGCAGGAGACGTACCTGAAGGCATGGCGCGCTTTCGACAGCTACCAGGACGGCACGAACCTGCGTGCGTGGCTCTTCCGCATCATGACGAACACGTACATCAACAAGTACAACGCCAAGCAGCGGCGCCCCGACGAGGTCGAACTGGACGAGGTGGAGGAGCTCTACCTCTTCCGGCGCCTGGGCACGATCGACCAGTCGCGCATCAACCCCTCAGCCGAGGACCAGATGATGGAACTCTTCACCGACGACGAAGTGAAGGCCGCCATCGAAGAGCTGCCCGAGGCCTTCCGCATGCCGGTCCTGCTCTCGGATGTGGACGGCTTCTCCTACAAGGAGATCGCCGAAATGCTGGACATCCCCATCGGGACCGTCATGTCCCGCCTGCACCGGGGAAGAAAAGCCATGCAGAAGAGGTTGTACGAGTTTGCAAGGGAGCGGGGACTCGTGGACGAGTCCCTCGTCAAGGAATCAGACTGACGGGGAAGGATGGGCACAGAGATGGCCATGGACTGCCGCGGGACACTCGATGAGCTCGAGCGCTTCCTCGACCAAGAACTGCCCCAGGACAAGGTGACCGAAGTGATGGGGCACCTCCGTACGTGCCCGGACTGCCAGGACACTTTCGACTTCCACGGAGGACTCAAACGAATCGTGAGCATGAAGGCCCGGGCAGAGGAAATACCGGGGAGCCTCATCACGAAAATCAAGGACTGTTTCGGCCCTGACTGGGTCGACTGACTAGCCTTTCCCCCATGATCTCCGCAGTTGTCTGGCATTTCTGGCTCGGTCTCGTGCTGCTCCTCGCCTCCGCAGGGTTGATCGTGCAGACCATCGTCGGGTACGTCGTCAAGGTCACCGCCACGAAGTACCCCGACCGTCACCAGCGCAAGGCCGCGCGCAAATAGCGCACGCGCCGGCCACCCGGCAGCACCATGGACCGCGATCCGACACGGTCAGCCCTCGTCGCCGGGTTGCTCGCCCGTTGCACTTTCCCCGATCCCGGGACCGACGTGTCGTGCGCCGTGTCCGGGGGTCCGGACTCGATGGCACTGCTGGTGCTCGCCGCCACCCATGGCCTGCGCGTGACCGCCGTCCACGTGGACCACTCGATCAGGCCCGGTTCCGCCGGTGACGCCGCTCTCATTGCCCCGGTCGCCGCGGGCGTCTGCGCCACACTCGTCACACACACGGTCACGGTCGAGTCCGGCCCGAACCTCGAGGCCCGCGCGCGCACGGCCAGGTACGCAGTGCTTCCTGATGGAGCAATGACCGGACACACCGCGGACGACCAGGCCGAGACCGTCCTCATCAATCTCCTCCGCGGCTCGGGCTCCGCGGGTCTTGCCGCCATGGAACCGGGCCCGCGCCGGCCCCTCCTCGCGCTGCGTCGCGAGGAGACACACGCCCTTTGCCGAGAACTGGGCATCGTCACGGTCACCGACGAGACGAACGATGATCCCGCCCACCAACGCAACCGCGTGCGCCACGAACTGATCCCGCTGCTCGCGTCGGTCTCGCGACGTGACCCCGTTCCTCTCCTCGTGCGCACGGCGGACGTGCTGCGCGACGACGATGCACTTCTCGACGAGCTTGCGTCGCACATCGACGTGACCGATGCAATCGCCCTGGCCGCGGCACCATTGCCGCTGGCCCGGAGAGCAGTGCGCATGTGGCTCGCGGATCCGTACCCGCCGGACCTCGCAACAGTCGAAAGGGTTCTCGAGGTCGCCCGAGGCAGGGTCCCGGGCTGCGACATCGGCGGCAACAGACAAATTCGACGCAGCAAACAGCAGATGAGCATCGTCAATCTGGGCTAATTTCTCTGACGGCCCGTCCGCAGCGTTGCGGACACGCAGGGCCAGGACCTCGAGGAGACCCGGATGCCACCGAAGTTGCGCGGAAAGTGGGCTCTCGGCATCACCCCCCGGAACTTCACCTGGGTCATCAAGGACAAACTGGCCATCTGCGAGCGGCCGGGGGGCTACGGCGAGAACCACCGCCGGGTGCGTCGCCAGGAGGAGATCATCTGGCTGCGGGAGAACCACTTCGACCTGATCATCTCCATCATCGCGGCACCCCACAACCTCCACGCCTACGAGGAACTGAACCTCCAATTCCGCCACCGTCCCCTGAGCGGTGCCGACGACCTCAACCACTTCCTCAAGCCCTTCTACCGCGAGCTGCACGACCTGATGAACGCGAACAGGAAGATCGTCCTGCACGCCGAGGAGGTCGGTGACAGGCTGCTCGGCATCGTCGGCGGCTACATCCGCTGGAGCGGCATGGTCGACGACCCCTCGCAGGCGATCATCATCACCGAGAGCATCGGCGGACGCCAGCTGGACACTTGGGCGCGAGAGCTGATCCTGAACGTCCACGAGCTTCGTTGATGTGCGGCACACCCTGGCGCTGACTGGCTGACGCACGGCACACCGTGGCACCGGTGGCCTGACCCGCAGACAGTGGCGCGCCGCGGTTAGGTTGGGGCACGTGAAAGGCCGGCGCGTACTCATCACGGGCATGGGCGGGGAACTCGGTTCGCTCGTGGCCTCCATGACGGAGCGCACCGAGTGGGCCGGTGACATTCTCGGTTTCGACGTCGACCCGCCCCGCAGGAACCTCAAGCGGGCGAAATTCGTGCGCGTGTCGGCAACGGACACCGATCGGATGACCGAACTGGTCGCTGAATTCAACCCTCATGTCATCCTCCATGTCGGTGTGTGGGAGCCCCACGCCCGCCTCGCCACCGACCAAGCCGAGGAGTGCACCGAATCGGTCGCGAAGGCCGTGTTCCAGGCTGCCCACCAGGCAACAGCCCTGGAGACCGCCGTCGTGCGCAGTGGGATCGAGATCTACGGCGCGGGCTCCTATTCGCCGGACATCGCCACTGAGGCCACCTCCATCGGTCCCACCACCACCTACGGGCGCATGTGCGCCGTGATCGAGCAGCAAGCAATGGAACTGCGTATCGCCAAGGGCGTGAACGTGTGCACGCTCCGCCTGGCTCCCGTGCTCGGCGCGCACGTGCCGAGCCCTCTCGGGCGCATCCTGCGCCTGCCGGTGGTGCCCTACCACGGCCTGCTCAACCCGATCTTCAGCGTCGTCGAGGACCACGACGCCGCGGTCGCGTTCCTGCAGGGCGCCGAGCGCGACGCGAACGGTGTCGTCAACATCGTGGCGAACGGTGCGATCAGCATGCTGCGCGCCATCACCACAGGGCGCCGCGTCCCGATGCCGTCCGTCGGACCTGGTTGGTGGCTGGCGCGCAACGTCAGCGGACTTGCCGGCGCCCCCATACCCGACCATGTCGCCGAACTGCTGGAGAGGGGCCGCCTGGCAGCCAGCAACGAGGCGGCGCACCTGCTCAGGTTCGCGCCGGCACACAGCACCACACAGGTCATCGAGCGTCTCTACCGATGGCCGAGCGTCGAGCGGATCCCCGCGCGCCGCCAGGTGGCATAGGGCCGCCATGCCGTTCGCGACAGCAACGGACGGGGTCCGCGTCCACTACGAGGTCATCGGCTTCAGGCGCAACCCGCCCGTTCTCTTCGTGCAGGGGCTCGGTGCGGAGAAGAACTCCTGGAACCTCCAGCGTGCGGCGCTCGCGCTCCGCTGGCGCACCATCGCACTCGACAACCGTGGCGCCGGTCGCAGCGACAAGCCGGAAGGCACCTACGACCTCGAGCAGATGGCGGAGGACGCGATCGCGGTGCTCGACCATGCCGGCATCGAGTCAGCGCACGTGGTGGGGCTCTCCATGGGCGGCGCCATCAGCCAAATCATCGCGCTGAAGCACCCGAACAGGGTGCGGTCGCTCACGCTCGTCGCCACCGCCTGCCGTAACCACGAGTGGCGCGAGGAACTCCTGCAGTCGTGGGCCGACGTCGCCGCCACGGAGGGCATGGGTGCCGTCGGCCGCGAGGCCGCACGCTGGATGATCGGGCCGCGCTCGTTCCGGCGCCTGCTGCCCGCACTCGGCTGGATGGGCCCGCTCCAGTTGTTCAATCCTGCCGGGGCCTTCGTGTCGCAGGTGCGCGCGATCCTGCGGACCACCGCCGACAACCTGCACTCGGAGCTCGCCAACATCGACTGCCCCACGATGGTCGTCGTGGGCAACCAGGACGTGCTCACCCCCCGCGGTGACGCCGAAGAAATCGCCTCGCTCATTCCCACAGCCGAGCTCGTGATCATCAGCGGCGGGGCACACGGCCTGCACATCGAGCATGCCGCCACCTTCAACAGGATCCTGCTCGAGTTCCTCGGCCGTGCCGAGAAGGTGCACGTGCCGCACGGGCGTGCCGCCCGCGAAGCCGTCTGATGCGCATCGTCGTCGTCGGTGCGGGTCTCTCCGGTCTGATGGCAGCCCGCTCGCTCGTCTCGAGCGGCCACGACGTGACGGTGATGGACAAGGGACGCAGCCCCGGCGGGCGCCTGGCCACGCGCCGCATGGCAGGTGCGCGCCTCGACCACGGCGCGCAGTTCTTCACCGTGCGCAGCGCGGAGTTCCGCGCCCACGTGGACGCATGGATCGCGGACGGCGTCGTGCACGAGTGGTGCCGCGGGTTCACCGCCCAGGACGGCCACCCCCGCTACGTCGGCACCGACGGGATGAACGCGATCGCCAAGCACCTGGCTGCCGGGCTGGACGTGCGGTGCGACCACCTGGTCTTTGCCATCCGCAGGGACGGGGACGACTGGCAGGTGCAGACAGACGACGCCGTCGACCACCAAGCGGACGCCGTCATCCTCACTGCCCCGGTGCCCCAGTCGTTCTCTCTGCTCTTCGGGGCGGGCATCGAGATGCCGGCGGAGATGCGCGGCACCGACTACGACCGCACGCTCGGCCTGCTCGCCGTGCTCGACTCAGATGACCATTCGGTACCGGCCCCGGGGGGCGTGCAGAACCCGGACGACACGTTCCAGTTCATCGGGGACAACAAGGCCAAGGGGATCAGCGAGGTCCCCGCACTCACCTTCCACTTCTCCCCCGCATTCAGCGAGGCACGGTTCGATGCCGACCCCGCCGAGGTCCACGCCGAACTGCTGGAGACCGTCTCACCGTGGCTCGGCCGCGCCGGGGTCGTGGAATCCCAGGTGAAGAAGTGGCGTTTCGCAACGCCCCGCCGGGCCTGGCCGGAGCCGTGCTGGATGGCCCCGGGACTGCCCCTCGTGCTGGCCGGGGACGCCTTTGCTGGCCCGAAGGTGGAGGGGGCGGCCCTCAGCGGTCTGGCCGCCGCCACGGCCCTGAACTCCATGGCCTGAACGGTTCCGAACGGCGGGCGTGGATGCATGCACCGTGCAGAGGTGCCGGGCGCGCGGCTGCTCAGCGGGTGACGCTGGCGAGGAGCGAGGAGGTGGCGGCGCGCATCGCATCGGTGGCGGCGCTCTTCGGCAGACGGTCGCAGATGCGCTCGGCATCATCAACGAACGCACTTGCCCGCTTGATCGAAGTCTCGAAACCCCCGCTTGAGCGCACGATCGCGAGGACCTTCTCGCGTTCCACCTGGTCAAGCGGCTTGCCGAGGATCGCGTTCAGCTCGCTGGCGGCCGCACCGCCGGCGGCGAGGGTGTGCAGCACTGGGAGGGTGTAGACGCCCTCCTCCATGTCGTGGCCGGCGGGCTTGCCGAGCTCCTCGTCGGTTGCGACCAGGTCCAGGACATCGTCGACGATCTGGAACACCATGCCGTACGCGGTGCCGTAGTCGGTGAGAAGGTCGATGGTGGCACGGTCATGGCCGGCCACGATGCCGCCGATGCGTGCGGCTGTGGAGTACAGCGACGCCGTCTTGCCGTCGATCGAGGTGAGGTACGACTCCACGGGGCGGGCCACGTTGTAGGTGTGGCGCAGTTCCTCGATCTGGCCCTCGCACAGCCGGCCGATGGTGCGGGCCAGGAGTCCGGCGACCTCGGTGCCGAGCGACGCGGCGATCTCGGAGGCGCGGGCGAGCAGGAAGTCACCGGCCAGGATCGCCTGCAGGTTGCCCCACTTGGCGTTCACGGTGTCCACGCCACGGCGGGTCATGGACTCGTCCATCACGTCGTCGTGGTAAAGCGAGCCGAGGTGCACGAGTTCACAGCTGATACCGCCGAGGACGGCCTCCTCGATGGCCGGGGCATCGTTGCCCACACGCGAAGCGACAATCGTCATGACGGGGCGGAGGCGCTTTCCACCGGCCGAGATGAGGTGCGAGGCAATTTCGGTGAGGTATGCGTCGGACGTGCGCACGGCGCCCAGCAGGGCCTGCTCCACGCGCTGCCGGTCGGCATCCATGGTCGGCAGGCCGAGCAGCGGCGAGGTGGTCACAATCCACAGGTTAGGGCGCAAATCGCGGGCTCCGTCCGGGGTGACCCACGGCTCGTCCCGCCCAGAACCAGCACTCCCCGCCGATACACTTCCCGTCAGTATCCACCGATCCCAAAGAGGGTGGTCCCTTTGTTCGAACGCTTCACTGACCGGGCCCGACGGGTGGTTGTCCTTGCCCAAGAAGAGGCACGCAAGCTGAACCACAGCTACATCGGCACGGAGCACATCCTGCTCGGCCTCCTCAGCGAGGGCGAGGGCGTCGCCACCCAGGTCCTCGTGAAGCTCGGGGCAGACCTCGGACGCGTGCGCCAGCAGGTCATCCAGTTGCTCTCCGGCTACCAGGGCCCCGGCGCCAAGGGCGAGGGCCAGCAGTCCGGTTCCGGCTCAGCCGCCTCCGGCGGCAAGGACGAGCCCGGCGAGAAGGGCGGCAGCCAGATCCTCGACCAGTTCGGCCGCAACCTCACCCAGCTCGCCCCGCGCTTCCTCCAGCGTCTTGCCGTTCTCAAGTGTGATGGTGCGCGCCAGCTCCTCAGTGTTCTCCTC
>SXYT01000120.1 GCA_005788205.1 Actinomycetota bacterium
CACTCGTCGCACCGCTCGCCCAGCTGCCGTTCCACACCGACGGTGGCGGGCCGTGCACCAACCACCCGGCCACCCGAGGCGCGATCACCAAGGAGATCGAGGCGGTGCGCCAGCTGCGTGGCGAGGCGCACGCCGCGGTGCAGGTCCCTGACTGCCAGGTGGCGCTCGCGCACGGAACGGGCGGCAGCCTCGGCACCCGGCACGGTTCGGTCACGTTGATCCTCGGACAGGAGGATGCATGAGCACCCCGCAGGACCCGTTGCCGGTGCGCGCACCGAAGGTGACCACGACCAACGCCGCGTTCTGGGCGGCGACGGCGCAGGGACGGTTCACGCTGCAGAGGTGCCCCGCGTGCGATCTGGTCATCTGGTTCCCGCGGCGCACGTGCCCGCAGTGCTGGACGGAGGAGATCGAGTCGTTCGCCGCATCAGGCCGCGGCAGTGTGTACAGCTTCACCGTGGTGCGAAAGGGGAGTGGCGCGTTCAAGGACGCCGCCCCTTTCGTGGTGGCGTACGTGGAGCTCGACGAGGGCCCGCGCGTGCTCACGAACATCACGGGCTGCGACCCCGCGGACGTCACCGTCGGGATGGCTGTCGAGGTCGAATGGCACGACACCGGCGAGGGCAACGCGGTCTACAGGTTCCGGCCAGCCCCCGGCTGATCAGACCTTGTAGACGAGTGACGCCGTGGCGCACAGCTTCCCGCTGTCGGCCCCCCGCACCTCGGCACGGCAGAACGCGATGGACCTCCCCCGCTTCTCGATCCACCCCTCGCACACGGCGTCCTCGCCGGCGACGGCGGACAAGTACTGCACGTCCATGCTGATCGTCACGAAGTTGTGCCCCCCGGTCACGCACCAACCGACTGCCGGCACGACGGCCGTGTCGATGAGGCTTGCGATGGCCCCGCCGTGCATGATCCCGGCTGGTTGGTTCATCTCCTGGCGGGCGGGCAGGCGCAGGCGCGCATAGTCCTGGCGCAGTTCCTCCACCACGAAGCCGAGGTGGGCGGCGAAGTTGGTGGGCTGCTCCCACAACGGGAAGTGGGCCCAGCGCTCTGCAGCATCGGGTGGCAACGGAGGGAAACGGTCAGCGATCGTCATGCCGCGACCCTAGTGAAAGGCCGCGTTCGCGGGGCAACTACGGTGTGCGCATGCCACTCCACCATGTCGCCTACGCCACGAAGGACGTCGAGGCCACGACGCACTTCTACGAGAATCTGATGGGTTTCCCGCTCGTGCACACCGAGATCACGGCCGGCGGTGAGACCTGGCTGCGCCACATCTTCTTCGACATCGGCACCGGTGCCGGCGGCGAGATGGAGTGCATCGCCTTCTTCCAGGTGCACCAGGTCGGCGAGCGCCCCGACTACGTCACGGACGTGTCGGAGGGCGTGGGGCTGCCCGTGTGGGTGAACCACTGTGCCTTCCGCGCCACAAGGGAGAAGCAGGACGAGGTGCGTGCCCGCATGGACGCCGCCGGCATCGCGCCGCTCATGGACGTCGATCACGGGTGGTGCAGCTCGCTGTACTACGTGGACCCGAACGGCATCATGGTGGAGCTGTGCCGCGACACACCGGGCTTCACGCCCGACCCGGCAGGGGCGAAGCGTCTGCTCACGGCGGACCCGTTCGCGAACTCGAAGAACGTCTGACATGCCGCGGCTCCGCCAGGTCGGCAAGGACGGGGCGCACCCGTACGCGGCGGCGGTGTACTCGCTGCTGTTCGGTGACCGCGACCCGGTGGAGCAGCCGGGCACCGATGCGGGCACTCCGGGGAACTGGTGGACCGTGTTCGCGCTCGTGCCGGACGCCTTCGACCACACGTCCGCGGGCTTCCAGTTCTACAGGTCGCCCGCGCGGAAGCTGAGCCCGCGGCTGCGCGAGCTCGGCCAGACGCGTGCGGGGTGGAATGTCGGCAGCCAGTTCGTGTTCAGCCAGCACAGCAAGGCGATGCGCGACGTGGGCTTCACCGACGAGCAGGTGCGTGCCATCCCGTCGTGGCCCGTGGCCGAGTGCTGGACGCCGGCCGAGCGCGCCGTCCTCGCGTACACGGATGCACTCGTGCTCCAGCACGGCCGCACGGCGGACGGCGTGTTCGACGCACTCCGTGAGCACCTCACCGACGAGGAGATCCTCGAGTTCACCTACATCACGGCGACGTACGCGATGCACGCCACCATGAGCCGCGCCCTGCGCCTCGAGTTCGACGACGTGGACGACCCGGTGCAGGAACGGCCCGACTCGCGCGGGAACTTCAGCGGTCTCGACGTGATGGCCGCGGCGGACGCAGAGAACGACGACACGAAGAAGGCCTGACCCGCACGCCGGGCGTGGCTCGTGCGTTCCGGTGGGGGCACGCGCCGGTCGTCTCGTTACGATTCATCGCAGGATGACCCCAGGAGGTTCGGCATGAGTCAGTCGGCGACACTCGAGACGAATTCGGGAACGGTCACGGAGCACTTCGACGTGATGGTCGTCGGTGCGGGCATCTCCGGCATCGGTTCCGCGGTGCACCTGCAGGAGCAGTGCCCGGGGAAGTCCTTCGTCATCCTCGAGAAGTTCGAGTCGTTCGGCGGCACATGGCACATGCACAGGTACCCCGGGGTGCGCTCGGACAGTGACCTCTACACCTTCGGGTCCCGGTTCAAGCCGTGGGTCGGCCCGCCGAGCGCGACGGCCGGGGAGATCAAGACGTACAGGGGCGAG
>SXYT01000022.1 GCA_005788205.1 Actinomycetota bacterium
GCCTGGCTCCAGAGGTTCTTCGGGCGGCGCTCGGTGTTCTGCTCGATGACCGCGTTGGCGGCGCCCAGGATGTTCTGGGTGCTGCGGTAGTTCTGTGCGAGGACGACCACCGTGACATCCGGGAAGGCAATCTCGAACTGGTCGATGTTGCGCATGTCGGCACCGCGGAACTTGTAAATGCTCTGGTCGCTGTCGCCCACGACGCAGACGTTGTGGTGCACCGCACCGAGCATGAGAACGATCCGGTTCTGCGCCAGGTTGGTGTCCTGGTACTCGTCGATCAGGATCTGCTCGAAGCGCTCCTGGTAGAGACGGAGGATGTCGGGGTGCTGCTCGAACAGTCGCACCACGTTCACCAGCAGGTCGTCGAAGTCCATGGCCCCCGCGCGCAACAGCCTGGTCTGGTACTCGCGGTAGACGTCCGCGAGGCGCCGCTCGGCGATGTGCGCCGAAGTGTCGGCCGCGCGGTCGACGCCGATCAACTCGTTCTTCCACAGGCTGATCCGCGCCTGCACGGACTGGGCCGTGAACTTGCGGGGGTCGAGGCCCATGTCCCTGATCACGTAGCCGGTCAGGCGCTTCGAGTCCTGGCTGTCGTAGATGGTGAAGGTCTTCGGGTAGCCGAGCACGTCTGCGTGGTTCCGCAGGATTCGCACGCACGCCTTGTGGAACGTGGTGACCCACATGTTGTTCGCCACGGGCCCGACGATGTCGCGCACCCGGTGACGCATCTCGTCGGCAGCCTTGTTGGTGAACGTGATCGCGAGGATGCGGCTGGGGTGGGTGCCCCGCGAGATCAGCCACCCGATCCGCTGCGTGAGCACACGCGTCTTGCCGGAGCCGGCACCCGCCACGACGAGGAGTGGCCCGCCGGGGTGGGTGACCGCGTCCTCCTGCTCCGGGTTCAGCCCCATGGGGGTACCGTCGGCAAACAGATCAGGCTGGGGCATGGCCCCGCCATCCTAGGTGCGGGCTGTGTCCCGCCTCAGGAGCGCGAGAGGACGCGGAACGGCAGCGTGCGCGGGCCGCGCACCTGTCCGGTGCTCCACGTGACTTCCTCGGAACCGTTCAGTTCGAAGTCGGGGAACCGCTTGAGGAACGTCTCCACCGCGACGTTCAGCTCCAGGCGCGCGAGGTTCGACCCGATGCAACGGTGGATGCCGAGGCCGAACGCCGCGTGACGGTTCTCCTCACGGTCGATGTCGACCGTGTCCGCATTCTCGAACTGTGCCTCGTCGCGGTTGGCGGCGGGGAACGGCAGGAGGACCCAGTCCTCCTCCTTCATTTGCACACCGTGGAACTCGACGTCCTCCCTGACGAGGCGCGCCATGGTCACCGGTGCGTACGCACGGAGGAACTCCTCGACCGCCTGCGGGATCATCTCGGGGTTCTCGACGAGGCGGCGGCGGTCCACCGCGTTCGTGGCGAGGTGCCACAGCGAGGACCCGATGCCGGACCACGTGGTGTCGATGCCGGCAATGAGGATGAGCAGCACGGTGCCCTGCACGTGCTCGGGAAGAAGCTTGTGCCCGTCCATCTCGGAGTCGAGCAGGAACGAGATGAGGTCGTCGCGCGGGTTCTCCACGTGGTCGGCGATGTGCTTGTGGAGGTACGCGTCGAACTCCATGAACTGGGCCATGCGGTCCTCATTGCGCTCGTCACCGATGTTGCCGAGCACCAGGTTCACCCAGCCGCGGAACTTGTCGGCGTCCTCGAGCGGGAGACCGAGCATCTCGGCGATGATGAGGACCGGGATGTGCTGGCTGTACTCGAGCGCGGCGTCGACGTGCTCACGGTCGCCCATCTTGTCGATGAGGTCGTTGCACATCTTCTCCATCTTCGAGCGGAGCGGGTCGATCTTCTTCGGCGAGAACGCCGGCAGCAGGAGGCGACGCGCACCGGCGTGGAACGGCGGGTCACTGGTGATCGGCGGCGCGCCGCCGATGGGTGCCGGGATCGCACCCTCCACCTGGCTCGGCTTCAACTGGCCGACGACCACGTTGCGGCTGGTGAAGTGGTCGGTGTCGTAGGCGATCTCGTGCACCATCTCGTGGGTGAGCGGCAGCCACGTGCCGCCGTAGCGCTCCGTGTGCGCGATCGGGCAGCCCGACGCCTTCAGCGTCTCCCAGATCTGGTGAATGTTCTTGTTGTACTCGGGGTCGCCGTGGTCGAAATCGGTCGCCCAGTCGGTGACGGGGCCGTAGACGGTGGTCATGGGGGTCTCCTGGTTGCGGGGGTGTCGTCAGTCTTCGATGATGATGGCGAACTCGGGGCAGTTGTTCGCCGCGAGCCTGGCCTTTGCCTCCAGCTCGACCGGCACGACCCCGTCGTTCAGTTCGAAGGCGTTGCCGTACTCATCGACATCGAACAGTTCGGGGGCAAGCGCATAGCAGCGGTTGTGGCCCTGGCACTTTGAAGAATCAACGTGTACTCGCATACGGTCAGACTAGAACCTGCCCGTGAGAAAGTCACGGTCGCAATGTCTCACGGGGGAATGCCATGATCATCTTGTTGCCACCCTCGGAGGGCAAAGCCGCACACGGACGGCGCGGGACCACCTGGGACCCCGCAACAGGCCCCACCGGCAGGGCCCTCGGCGAGATGAGGGGGCAGGTGTCGGCAGCTCTGGGCAAAGCCCGTGGCGGGGACCAGAAACTGCTCGGGGTGGGTGGGGATGCCCTGGCACGGGCACGGGCCGCCAACCAGGCCGTCATCGGGGCACCCACCCTGCCCGCATGGCAGCGCTACACAGGGGTCGTCTGGGACCACCTGGACCTCTCATCCCTGACTGCGCCGGCACGCAAGGCGGCATTGGCGTCGATCCTCGTGCCGAGCGGCCTGCTCGGGGTCGTTCGGGCCGACGAGCAGGTGCCCGACTACAAACTGAAGATGGGTGCGTCGATCGCCCCGCTCGGCAAGCTCGGCCGGTTCTGGTCCGCTGCCGTGACGGCAGAAATCGCGCGGCTCGCACGGGGCAGGGTCATCGTGGACCTCCTGCCCAAGGAACACGCAGCAGCCGTCAACTGGGATCTCCTCCCGGATGTCATCCATGTGGACCTGGTCGCCCGCTCCGGAGGGGCCGTCGGGGGGCACAACGCCAAGGCGGCCAAGGGACTGCTCGCCCGCCATCTCATCGACGGTGCCGACGGCTCTACGGTGGGGCGAACGGTGGCGGCGTTCCGCCACGGCGACTACAAGGCACAGGTGCGGGCGTGAACACAAGGAACCTCTTCGACCTCACGGGGAAGACAGCGATCATCACCGGCGGCAGCCGCGGACTGGGCCAGCAGATGGCCCTTGCGTTCGCTGACCACGGTGCGAACGTGGTCATCGCCAGCCGCAAGCTCGAGAACTGCGAGGAGGTGGCTGGGCAGGTGCGCTCCCGTGGCGTGCGGGCGCTCGCCGTGGCGTACCACGCGGCCTCGTGGGACGACGCCGGCCGACTCGCGGCCGAGTCCATCGCGGAATTCGGCAACATCGACATCCTCGTCAACAACGCCGGGATGTCGCCGCTCTACCCCTCGCTCACCGCGGTCACCGAGGACCTCTACGACAAGGTGATGGGCGTGAACCTGAAGGGCCCGTTCCGCCTGTCCGCACTGATCGGCACCCACATGGTGGAGTCGGGGCGGAGGGGTTCCATCATCAACGTCTCGTCGATCGCGTCCCGTCGGCCGTCCGGCAACGAGGTGATCTACGGCGCCGCGAAGTCGGGCATCAACACCCTCACGGTCGGCCTGGCGAACGCATTCGGGCCGAACGTGCGCGTGAACTGCATAGTTCCCGGCCCGTTCCTCACCGACATCTCGAAGGCGTGGGACATGGAGATGTTCACGAAGCGCGCCCAGACCGCGTATGCGCTGCAGCGCGGCGGCGAGCCGGAGGAGATCATCGGCGCCGCGCTCTACTTCGCGAGCGATGCCAGCAGCTACACCACAGGTGCGCTGCTGAACATCGACGGGGGCCCGCGCTAGAGCAGCTTGTCGCGGAAGAACTGCAGCACCCGTTGCACGCTCTCCTCGTCGCGCTGCTCCGTCAGCACGCTGTGGTCGCTCGCCTTCGACGACGGGAGCTCCACAGCGATGAACGCGTCGCCCAGCAGCGTGCGCAGTGACGCGAAGCGGTCGCCCACCAACTTGTCCCCGGTGAAGCGCAGCCCGAGCACCTCGCAGCCCTCCGCCGCGCGCTGTGCGATGACTGCAGCATCGTCCGGCGAGAGATTGAGGTCGGCCGCGCGCTTCTTGCCCACCGGGAACGGGAGGGACGGCTGTGACAGCACCGGGGCGACCATGATGTCGTCGACCATCATCCCCAGCGCGAACCCGCCGCTGAAGCACATGCCGACCGCACCGACGCCCTTGCCCCCCGCACGCCCGTGCATGTCGCGTGCGAGCGCCCGCAGCCACGCGATGACGGGCGAGGTGCGGTTCGTGGCGAGCGACACGAACTCCCTCGCCACGCACACCTTCAGCAGGGACCGAACCGCGTACCCGTTGCTCATCTCCTGCCCGGGCGTGCCGACGAGGCTCGGCATGGCAACGGTGAACCCGCACCCCACGACCTCCTCGGCGAACCGCTGCACCTTCGGGGTGATACCGGGCACCTCGTGCACCACGATCACCGCCGGGCCGGTGCCCTTCGTCCACACCTCACGTTCGAGGCCCGCAGCCTCGAACGTGGACCTCGTCCAGCCTGTGAGTGCAGTGTCCATGGCTCAGATCTCCTTCAAGGCCGCGAGAGCGGACTCCGCCAGCGCGTCAGTGCCGGCCTTCATTGATGATGCGTCGAAGTCCTGGTTGCCCATGGCACCCTTCATGTAGCGGGCGTACACGCCCTCGCTGATGACGGCCAGCCTGAAACTGGAGAACGCGACGTAGTAGCCGACGTCGGACACGTCACGGCCCGTCCGCGCGGCATATCGGTCCACGAGATGGCGGTACCCGGGGAACCCCGGCAGCCCGGACGGATCGTTGGCGCGGCGAACGGGCTGTCCGGGTTCGTTCCAGTACACACCGATGTAGCCGAGGTCGGCGAGGGGGTCGCCGAGCGTGCACAGTTCCCAGTCGAGGACCGCCGCGACCCTGCCGTGCGTGACGTCGGTGAGGACGTTGCCGAAGCGATAGTCGCCGTGGGCGATCGACACGCCCTGCTGCGCGGGGATACGCACGGCCAGCAGCCGTGCGACTTCCTCGATGGCGGGGAGCTCCCGCGTCTTCGAGTTCTCCCACTGCGTGGTCCACCGCTTGACCTGGCGCTCCACGTATCCCTCGCGCTTGGCAAGGTCACCGAGGCCCACCGCGTCCACATCGACAGCGTGGAGGTCGGCAAGGACATCAACGAGGTGGTCCGTTGCTGCCGCGCGCAGTTGCTCCACCAGCCCCTCCCCGCGCTCCTGGCTGTCGAGGACGACGCCGTCCACGAAGGACATCACGTAGAACGGTGCGCCGTTCACCGCGTCATCGGTGCACAGGCCGAGGCACCGCGGGACCGGCACACCGGTCCGCCCGACCGCGCTGATGATGCGGTGCTCGCGCGCCATGTCGTGCGCCGTGGCGAGGACGTGCCCGAGGGGAGGCCGGCGCAGGACCATGCGGAGGCCGTTGGCATCCGTGACCCTGTACGTGAGGTTGCTCCGCCCGCCCGCGATCAGTTCGTATGCGTACGGACCGGCCGCATCCTCGATGTTCGCGTCGAGCCACGCCCCGACCCTGGCCTCATCGATCCCCTGCATGGCGACTGACCGTAATTCAGGTCAGCCCGGCCGGACGACGCCGACCACTTTCCACCATCGGATCGGCGACACCTTGACGACATCCCCGTACTGCGGGGCGTGCACCATGGTGCCGCCGCCCAGATAGATGCCGACGTGGTGGATCGGCGAGCCGGTGAAGATCAGGTCGCCGGGCATCGCCATGGACTTCGGAATCTTCGGGAGGGCGTTGTACTGGGCGCGCGAGTTGCGCGGCAGACCGACACCGGCCTTGGCCCACGCATACGTGGTCAGACCGGAGCAGTCGAACGCCACACCGGGCTTGCTCATCGCATACCGGTACTTCACGCCCAGTTGTTTGAGGGCGGCATTGATGGCGATCTGGCTGCGCGCGGACACCCTCGGCAGGTTGCGGTAGCGCGCCTGGGTGCCGGAGTACCGGCCCTGGAGCGCCTGGGTCTCGCGCTCCGAGCGGGCCCTGTCGGCCTCCTCACGGCGCTGGCGCTCCTCGCGCAGGAGGTCGACCAGGTCACCCGTCACGCTCGCCTGCAGCTCCTCGTACTGGCGCATCATCTCCTCGGTTGCACCCTGGCGCACCAGCACATACTCGGCCACCGACTCGGCCTTCTTCTTTTTTCTCTCCAGAACCTGGCGCTTCTTCGTCAGCTCGGTGGCGACGGCGTCGAGCGAATCGGTCGTGAGGGCGCCCTGGTTCAGGGCGATCGACGTGAACTGCTGGCGCTGGAGGGTGTCCTGCAGCCCGCCGGTGGATGCCAGCAGGGTCCCGAGGGTGCTGCCACGGCCGCCGTTCATGAACTGGGTGACGGCCGAGAGGTAGAGGGTGCCGCGCATCTGGGCGATCTGGGCCTCGGCAGCCCCGACATCGGCGGTCGCCCGCTCGATCTCGTTCGTCAACTCGCCCTGCTCGGCGAGAGCCTCGGAGTAGTCCTCCCCCAGACCGTTCATCCGCTCGGCGAGGGCATCCAGCTGGTCGGCGATCGCAGCTGCCTGGCGGCGCTTCTCGTCGATCGAGTCCGCGCGGGCCGGCCCGGTGACAGGACCGAGCACGGTGGTGAGCACGGTGGCGGCTGCCATGGCGAACCTGAACGGTCCGCGTCGGGGACGGCGGGTCGGCTTCATGACCCATAGGAGGGTAGTTGGGCACCTGCGGGGACAGTCGGCGGGCGGCCGAATTCATGCTCTCGCAAGGGTTTGCGCATCAATCGCGGGCGCTCCGGAGCCCGCCTGTGCTGCTACGGGGTCATTCCCACTCGATGGTGCCCGGGGGCTTCGACGTGACGTCGTAGACCACGCGGTTGATACCTGGCACCTCGTTGATGATTCGGTTCGACAGCTTCTCGAGCAGGTCGTACGGCAACCTGGCCCAGTCCGCTGTCATGGCGTCGTCACTCGTGACGGCACGAATGATGATCGGCCGGCCGTAGGTACGTTCGTCACCCATCACCCCGACTGACCTGATGTCGGCGAGCACGGCGAAGGCCTGCCAGATTTCCCTCTCCAGCCCCGCTTCCCTGATCTCGTGGCGCACTATCTCGTCCGCGTGCTGCAGAGTGGCGACCTTGTCGGGGGTGACCTCTCCGATGATGCGCACCCCGAGCCCCGGGCCCGGGAACGGCTGGCGCCAGACGATGTCGTCACTGAGGCCGAGCTCGGTGCCGGCCTTGCGCACCTCGTCCTTGAACAGGTCACGGAGCGGCTCGCACAGTTCCAGTGTCATGTCCTCGGGGAGCCCACCCACGTTGTGGTGGCTCTTGATGACCGCTGCCGTGCCGTCCGCACCGCCGCTCTCGACGATGTCGGGATAGAGAGTCCCCTGCACGAGGAACTTCGCGTCGGTGAGTCCGCCGGTGTGCTCCTCGAAGATGCGCACGAACAGCTCGCCGATCGCCTTGCGCTTCGCCTCGGGCTCGGTGACACCGCGCAGCTTCTCGAAGAAACGCGCACCGGCATCCACATGGATGAGCTCGATACCCATGCTGCGTCTGAACGTCTCCACCACCTGTTCACTCTCGCCGCGGCGCATCAGACCGGTGTCGACGTACACGCACGTCAGTTGGCTGCCGATGGCACGGTGGACCAGTGCGGCCGCGACCGATGAGTCGACCCCGCCCGACAGGCCGCAGATGGCCCGCTCGCCCCCGACCTGCGCGCGGATGGCCGCCACTTGGTCCTCCACGATCGATGCCATCGTCCAGTCAGCACGGCAGCCCGCGACCTCACGCAGGAACCGCCGCAGCAGCGCCTGGCCACCGGTGGAGTGCACCACCTCGGGGTGGTGCTGCACGCCGTAGATCCGGCGGGCGTCGTCCTCGATCACTGCGTTCGGCGCGTCGGGGGTCCCGGCGGTGACACGGAAACCGTCAGGCGCCTTGCTGACGAAGTCGAAATGGCTCATCCACACGTCGGACGGACCCGTGTGCCCGGCGTCCATGACCGAGGACTCCGCTCCGGTGCGCGTCAGCACCGCACGGCCGTATTCACCGCGACCGCCGCGTGCGACAGTCCCACCCAGTTGCTGGGCGACAAGCTGGCAGCCGTAACAGATGCCGAGGATCGGGATGCCGAGACCGTAGATGGCCGGGTCGAGAACCGGTGCACCCTCCACATGGACGCTCTTCGGACCACCGGACAGGATGATGGCGCGCGGCGCGCGCGCGGCGACCTCGGCGGCGGTGATGCGGTGCGGGACGATCTCCGAGTAGACGGACTCCTCACGGACGCGGCGGGCGATGAGCTGGGCGTACTGTGCGCCGAAATCAACGACGAGAACGGTGTCATGCGCGGCGTGGGAACTCATGATTTGTCTCACCCTAGTTGGCGTGTGACGATGTGTCCGTGCCCCGCTTTCTCCCCCGGACCGTGCCTGCTTTGTTTTTTGTCTGCGCCATGTTGCTGCCAGCGGGCACGACCGGCGCGACCGAAGGACCGGGCAGCAACCACGCGACGACCGACTCTGTCGTCGACACCATCACCGACACGACCGCAGGTTGGCGCATCGAGAATGACCCGTCAGAGTGTCTGGGTTTCCTGCCGAAACCAGGGTGCGGCTACGAGCCGACGGATGCCGGCGAGAGGGGTGGATCGCTGCAGATCACGCTCTTTCTCGTGATGATCGGTGCACTGGCCGTGATCGGCACTGTCGTCGCGCGCAACATCATCCGCCGCGACCGCATGATCAATGCGGCCGCTGCTGACCAAACGACAGAGACAGGGTGACACCGAACTAGCGTTGCCCCGTGGGCGTTCTCTACATCCTCGTCAGCGGCGCCTGCTTCGGGTTGCTCCCGTGGTTCGTCCGTATCGCATACGGCCACGGTGCCGATCCGTTCGGCATGCTCGCGGCGCGGTTCACGATGGCTGCCGTGATGCTCCTCGTCATCAGGGCGGTGAGGATGCGCGGGGCGCCGCTGCCCCGCGGGCGGCCGTTCGTGAACCTTCTCCTGCTCGGCGCGGTCGGGTACGCCCCGCAGTCCACGTTCTTCTTCAACGGCGTCAAGCGCATCGACATCAGCCTGGCGACCGTCATCTTCTACACGTACCCCGTCTTCGTGGTCCTCGCCAGTTGGCTCGTGTTCAGGCACAGACCCTCGCGGGTGACGATTGCATGTCTGGCGGCCGCCGTTGCAGGGGCGGCACTCACCGCCGGGCAGGTCGGCAGCGGCAGCATCACCGGTGTCCTGCTGATGCTCGGGGCCGCCGTCTGGTACACGGGCTACATCCTCGTGAGCACGAAGGTCGTTGCTGCAGTCGATGCGCTCACCTCCATAACGACCGTGATGCTCGGTGCCTCTGCCGCGCACCTCTTGATCCTTGTGGTCGACAATGCGTCTCTTCCGTCCGACACGAAGGGTTGGGTGGCCACTGCCGCCGCGGCGTTCTTCTCCACGGTCATCGCAATGGGGTTCTTCTTCGCCGGAATCAAGATTGTCGGCCCGGGAACGGCCGCCGTGCTCAGCACAATCGAGCCCGTCGTCTCGATTGTCGTCGGCGTCACCGCACTGGGTGAGTCGCTGAACGGGGTCCGGGTGGCCGGGGCGTTGATGGTGCTGGTGAGCGTCGCCGTGCTGGCACGGCTGACCGCCAGACCCGCCTAACGGTGGTCGATGAAGTAGTTCTCGAGCGCCGCAAGCATGTCCACGTAGACGTGCTCGTTCACCTCCGCGCGGGCTGACTCCCACCATGCAATCCGCATCGCAAGCACCGTGAGGAACGCGAGCAGTGCAGCATCAGTGAGGGCCACGTGGCTGAGTTCGTAGATCCCACCGAAACTATGACCCGGGTTGGTCTGCCAGAACCAGAGGAAGTTGGCACTGGCCTGCTGGTTCTGCAGAAAGAGCGCGAACGGCCCGATCACCTGCGACAGGGCGAGCCAAGTGAGAAGGATCGGGAGGAAGAGGGCCCCGGCACGCACGATGAGGAGAAGCCTGGGAGACTGGGTGCGATACGGGAGCATCTGGTCGATGTTCGCCGCCGCCCACTTCCGGGTGTTCAGTCCGGCCTCGAGGTCCGCCACGAACTGCCGTGTTGCCGCGCCCATCCTGGTCTGCTGTTTCGAGACCTTGAGCCACTTCTGCACCGCCTCGACGGCGGCCTGATGGGTTGCACTATCTGACATCGTTTTTCCTTACCTTGTGCAGTCTTCACTGAGCTGTGGACCACTGAACAACAGATAGACGACCATCGTGAAGGTTCCGGCACCGCCGACCACCACATTCACGCCGTCCACTCGGGCAGAGCGCGCGCCTGCCGTTCGCATCTCGACGCTCGTGAGGAGCGGCGACGACCTGCGCAGGGCGGGCAGGACCGACTTGGCGCGACCGTCACCGTCACCCGGTGACTCGTTCGAGTTGAATCCGCCCATCACGATGACGAGACCGGGCTTGGCCTGGGCCGGCGACCAGCCGCGCTTGGCGAGTTCCTGGTTGATGGCGACGTCGATGCGTGCGCCGTTCGTGGCCGGGTTCGCGGGGACCTTCACGGGGAACTCGACGCAGCTCAACTGGAAGATCGGCGGCGCGGTGGTCTGTGACGCGCTGTTGGACGGTGACGATGCCGTGATGACGGCGGAACCGAGCCCCACGACCATCAGTGCCAGGAACAGGTCTGCGTAGATCCAGCCTGCGCCATCCTCCTGTTGCGGTCTCCTCCCGAGCCCGAATCTCCTAGCCATTCGCGCGCTTGCGCCGTCTGGCCGTTGTGGGGATCACGAGCGCCAGCATAGTCGCAAGCACCAACGGGAGGATGATTAGCCACTCGTTGAGGCCGTCTTCCTTCTCGTACGCGCCGATGCGCAGGCCCACACCGATGATCGACTTGCCGCCTGCAGCGGTCAGACCCGACAGGATCACACGGTGGTCACCCGGATCGACCGACGACGGCACGGCAAACCTGCCCGTCACAGCTCCGGACGCATCGGCCGTGCGCACGCCGAGCTGCACCGGCGCGGAACGCAGCCAGATCTCCACCTCAGAGCCCGGCTCGTAGCCGGACGCCTCGACGACGACCGAGTCACCCTCCTCCAGGCGGAGGTTGCCGTCGGCATCCAGCGCAACGCGCTCTCCCGCGGCGTCCATGCCGTAGACGGTCGCGGTCACATCCGCCGCCGACACCACGAGCGCGTTGTCGGTGCGCTCGACATCGACATTGATCTCCTCGCCGTCCACGGTCGCGCCCGCCTCGCCCGGCGCAGCATCAGGAGCATCAGGCGCAGGGATGGTGGTCGATGTCGTCGTGGGTGCCGGCGCGACGGTCGTCGCGACCGCAGCGGCAGAGCCGCGATTCAGTGCGGTCGTGGACGGGGAAGCGGTTTCGGCCGAGCCCGACGGTGCGACGACCGGGGTTGTCGCACTCGGTGCCGACGTCGTCTGCGACGACGCGACAGTCGTGGTGGTCGCCTGGGGGACAGCCGTCGACGTCGTCGGGGAAGGCACCGCGACCGTCGTCGTGGTTGCGGGTGCCACGGTGGTCGTCGTTGCCGGGGCATCGACGATCGAGAGCGTCAGGCTCGTCGAGTCCGCATCCCTGAGGAGATGGCTCGGGGCCGACGCCTTGAGGGTGCACGTCCCGGTCGACACGGCGGTGAGTGCACCAGTCGAAGAGTTGGCGGTGCACACCGAGGTGGTGGACGACGAGTACGTGACGCCCTGGCCGGCGGGGTCCGTCGACGCGGTCGTCACGGGGAAGGTGGTCACGCCCGTGCGCTGCAACGGGGTCGAGCCGTATGACCACGTGGTCGGGGTGTTCATCGACTGCGATGCGTGGCGTTCGTAGGCGCCCACGTCGCAGGAAGCGCCCTGGGGCACGGAGATCCCGCGCTGGTCAGTGCCCGTGCAGGAGCCGCCTGTCCAGTAGTTCAGGGCCGCCGAGCCCGCGAGCAAGGGGATCGTGCGCGTGTCGTAACCGTGATAGCCGATCGCCCCGAGCTTGAGGTCCGAATGGGACACGCGTGCAGAGTTGCCCGCACCCGCCGAGGCAGGTGACTGGGTGACACCGGTGCAGGAGCCGTCCGTCACCAGGTTCGCCCTCCCACCGGACATTGTCTGCGACCCGTTGCAGATGCTCGTGGTGCTGCCCGTCAACTGTGCAACAAGCGTGCGGTTCAGGGTGATGTCGCCGAAGAGCACCGTCTGGCCGGAAGGTGCCTCATGGTCGACGATTGTTGAGTCATTGATGGTCGCATTCGCGAAGTTCGCGATGACGGCGGTCGCACTGCGGGCCATGTGGGTGTTCTCGAGTCCGTTCTGGTAGAACGTCGACCGGCTGACCGTGAGCCCGAACCCAAAGAGGGTCGCGATGGCCCCGCCGTCCAGAAGAGCCATGTTTCCCTCGAACGTGGAGGAGTCGATGGTCGACGGGACGTTCGGGTAGTTGCTCGCGCTGAGGAACCGCGCGAATCCCCCGCCGATGAAGTTCGACCTGTTGTCCTTGAAGTGCACGTCGGTGATGTGGACCCTGGACTCGTTCTCCGCGAAGAGCCCGCCACCACACCGGTTGCCGTCCACGCACTCACCGAGGGACCCGACCTGCTGCGCGTTTCCGTTCCGGAAAGTGAGAGAGTTGATGTTGACGGTGATCTCGTCACCGGAGCTTGCGTCATCGATGTTGTTGTCCTGCACGATCATGATCTGCACTGCGCCGCCACCGTCGAGGATGGAGAGTGCCGCCCCGTTGCCCGTGATGGTGAGGGATTTTGCGACGTTGAGGCGTGTCGAGACCGCGAAGGTCCCCGAACATATGCGGATGGTGTCACCGGAGGACGCGGCGTTGATCGCGGCCTGGATCGAAGCATGAGTGGCGCCGACGTACCCCGGCGACGAGCAACTCGAGTTCGCGCCCACCGACCCGGTGGCAGCCACATAGTGAATTGTCGCGACAGCCCTGGCGACACCCGACGTGGCCAGTGAGGTGGCCGTCAACACGAGTGCCACGGCGGCGAGACGGAGAGGGGATGAGAGACGTCGCTTGGTGATCACGGTCAACGAATATAGCATGAACAGTCATGGACTCTCTCCATAAGAAAAGTCTGACTACGTCGCCGAAAACTAGGTTTGCACCATGGCAGCAGTGAAAAAGCCGGCCTCAGGGGCGGCGCCGAAACAGAGGAGACGGTCCCCCATCAGCCGTGCCGAGGGCGAGCAACGGTTGATAGACGCCGCAATCGTGCTCCTGCAGGAACGTCCATTCGGGGAGGTCGGGGTCCGCGAGATCGCGGCGAAGGCGGACGTGAACCACGGGTTCGTCCACACCTGGTTCGGGGGGAAGGGCCCGCTCATGGAGCGGGTCGCGACGGTCCTCCTGGAGCGCGTGTCCGAGTCTGTTCGCTCCACTCCACCCGGTTCTCTCGCTGCCCAGCCGTTCGACCCGAACGTGCAGCTCGCTGTCCGGCTGGTGATGTGGCTGACGCTCGAGAGCGGTGTGTCGCCCGTCATCCGCAACCAGGCGGTCATCAAGGCCCTGGCCGAACGGTACGTGACCGTGGAGGGGATAGCCCCGGAGACGGCCCGCCTCGCCGCCCAGCAGGCCGTGGCAATCGCGATCGCAACCGTGATGTACGGCCCCCTCATCGACATCGACTCGAACGAGGCCGCCTCCCAGACGCTCGGGCTGTGGCGGCACATTGTGGGGTTGCTGGCCGAACACCCACCCGCATAGCCTGAACCCGCCGGGCAACCGCCCGGTGAAAACACCCCTTGCAGGGTTTGGGTGCAAGTCCCGACCGGCGGTCACAGCCCGCGAACCCCGTCACCTCGGTGGCGGGGCCGACTCGGTGGAATTCCGGGGCCGACGGTGAAAGTCCGGATGGGAGCAAGGAACAACTTCATGGGACAACATCGGGCGTCAACGCGCCGCGGTGCCGGTGACGCCGTCGTCATGCGACGTGCGCTCGACGCCGCACGGACAGCGCGCCTCCGCGCGCGCCCGAACCCGTGGGTGGGCGCAGTCGTCGTGTGTGCGGACGGCCGCGAGTTCGAGGGGGCGACATCTGCCCCCGGCGGACGCCACGCAGAGATCGTCGCGATGGACGCTGCCCGGGCGGCAGGCGCGGACCTCGCAGGCGCCGTCCTCTACTCAACTCTGGAGCCATGCAGTCACCACGGGCGCACGCCCCCCTGCACGGACGCCATCGTCGCGGCCGGCATCAGCGAGGTCGTCATCGGAATCGCAGATCCCGACGCAAAAGTGAGCGGGACGGGGATCGGGGCACTCCGGGCTGCGGGCGTCGAGGTTGCCACGGGTGTGCTGGCCGACGAGACGACCGAACAACTTCTCCCCTATCTGCACCACAGGTCCACCGGGCGGCCGTTCGTGGTCCTGAAGATGGCCGTCACCCTCGACGGCCGGACGGTGGCCCCCGCCGGCGAGCGGTGGATCACCGGCGAGGCCGCGAGGCGGCGGGTCCACGAGATGCGCGCGGAGAGCGACGCGATCGTCGTCGGCGCGGGAACCGTGGCGGCGGACGACCCGCAACTGACGGTCCGCGATGCGGAGGGCCCCTCGCCGCGGCGCATCGTCCTCTCACGGCACGGCATTGACGCCGCGGCACGGGTGCACCCGTGCACGGTGTGGGACGGGAGCATCCCCGCCCTGCTCGACAGTCTCGGCCGGGACGGCGTGCTCCAGTTGATGGTGGAGGGCGGCCCCACGGTCGCTGCCGCGTTCCGTACCGCGGGCCTGGTCGACCGGTACGTGTTCCACGTGGCCCCGGTCGTGTCCGGCGACACCTCCGCACCGGGGGTCTTCACCGCCAGCACCGGCCCGGCCGACGGGCTCCAGGACAACCGGCTCGTCAGCGCGGCAGTGCTCGGCGACGACATCGAACTCATCCTCCAGCCAGTGAAAGCGACAGCAGCATGACCAACGGGAACAGCACAGAGAGATTCGCCCCCATCGAGGAGGTCGTGGCCGCGATCGGCCGCGGCGAGATGGTCGTGATGGTCGACGACGAGGACCGCGAGAACGAGGGCGACCTCATCATGGCGGCCGAGTTCGCCACGGCGGAGAAACTGGCGTTCATCGTGCGCTACTCGAGCGGCGTCGTGTGCGCACCGATGACAAACGAGCGTGCGGACGACCTTCGCCTCCCGCTGATGGTCGAGCAGAACACCGAGAGCCAACGCACCGCCTTCACCGACACGGTCGACCTGATGGAGGGCATCACCACCGGCATCAGCGCGGCAGACCGCGCGGCGACTCTTCGCGCCCTCGCCGACCCGGCACACACCTTCTCGTCGTTCGCGCGGCCGGGCCACATCGTCCCGCTCCGCGCGCGCGACGGCGGCGTGCTGAAGCGCGCCGGCCATACGGAGGCATCGGTGGACCTCGCGCGCCTATCCGGCTCCCAGCCGGTGGGCGTCATCTGCGAGATCCAGAACGACGACGGCACGATGATGCGCCTGCCGCAGCTGCGTGAATTCTGCCGGGAGCACGGCCTCCTTCTCTCCTCCATCGCCGAGCTCATCGAGTACCGCAGGCACCACGAGCGGCTCGTGGAGCGCATGGGCGAGGCGAGCGTGCCGACCGAGTTCGGGGAGTTCACGTGCGTGGCCTTCCGCAGCACGATCGACCAGGTCGAGCACCTCGCGTTCGTGAAGGGTGACGTGTCGACGGACACGCCCGTCCTCGTGCGCGTGCACAGCGAGTGCCTCACCGGCGACGTGTTCGCCTCGCGGCGCTGCGACTGCGGCCCGCAGCTCGCCACCGCGATGGAGCTCGTGTCGCGCGAGGGGCGCGGTGCCATCGTGTACCTGCGCGGTCACGAAGGGCGCGGCATCGGCATCGGGCACAAGATCCGTGCGTACTCCCTGCAGGACAAGGGCCTCGACACCGTGGATGCGAACCTGGAGCTGGGGCTCCCCGTGGACAGCCGCGAGTACGGCATCGGGGCACAGATCCTGGCCGACCTCGGGGTGCGCCAGCTGCGCCTGATGACGAACAACCCTGCCAAGTACGGCGGGCTCGGCGGGTACAACCTGGAGGTGGTGGAGCGCGTGCCGCTCAACACCGTGCCGACCCCGGAGAACGAGGCGTACCTGCGGACGAAGCGCGAGCGCATGGGACACCTCATCAACCTCGACGCCAAGTGACGGCGGCGGCGACAGACCCCAACAGACCGCAACAGAAAAGGAGACCACATGACACGGGCAGGATCGAGCGGCGCGGAGATGCCAGAACTCGACGGTGCAGGACTGCGCATCGGGATCATCTCGGCGCGATTCAACGACCACGTCGTGGTGCCGCTCCGTGACGGTGCCCGCCGAGCACTCGCGCGCACCGGCGTGGCGGACGGCGACATCACGGAGGCTTGGGTCCCGGGCGCGTTCGAGCTGCCGCTCGCGGCGAAGGCACTCGCACAGACCGGGAAAGTCGACGCTGTCATCTGCCTCGGCACGGTCATCCGGGGCGACACCCCCCATTTCGACTACGTCTGCAACGAGGCGGCGCGGGGCATCCAGCGGGCCCAACTGGACACCGGAGTGCCCGTGATGTTCGGCGTGCTCACGGTGGACACCGAGCAGCAGGCACTCGACCGAGTCGAGGGCAGAGTGATGACGAACAAGGGAGAGGAAGCCGCCGAGGGTGCCGTGGAGATGGCGCTCCTGCTGAAGTGCCTCCGCGCCTGACCGCCCGCCGTTTCCGCGCGGTGCTGCGCCGGCCACACACTTCCCCCCGGAAAGGGGTGGTCATGGGGTTTCTCGCGGCACTCATCGTCGGTCTCGTGCTGTCTCTTGCACCGGCCTCGCGTCAGCCCTCCCCCCTCGAGGCCGTTCGCAAACTCACGTTCGCGACTTCTCTCCCGGAGTTCATCAGGAAGGCCGACGACCCGCGTCACGATGCGAGGCTCGTGTGGGACTCGGACGGTTGCTCGGCCCCGGTGTTCGGCAATGCCGGAAAGACGTACGACTTCACCTCCGCCTGCCGGCGCCACGATTTCGGGTACCGCAACCTGAAGCGCATCGACGGCGGGAAGCACTGGGACGAGACTGTCCGGGAGCGGGTCGACAGGGTCTTCCTCGCCGACATGCGCCGCGACTGTGCCGCCAGGCCGACAGCACAGCGCACGGCGTGCGGGAGATGGGCCAACCTGTACTTCGCCGCCGTGCGCAACTTCTCCAGCTGACGGGACGCACGGGACTCAGACGGTGAGCAGCGTGAGCAGTTGATGGAGCATCCGGCCCGTGGCACCCCACACGGTGTCACCCTCGATCTCGAAGAAGTGAATGTCGACCTCGTGCCCAGAACGCACCCACGTCTCCTGCCGGTAGGTGTCCGGGTCTGCGAGCTCGATGAGAGGGACGTGCACGATCCTGTCGACCTCGGCGAGATTGGGCGTGAGCAGCGGCAAGCCGGCCACGGTCGCCACAATCGGGTGAATCCTGCTCCGGCTCACCATCGTGCTGAGGCCGTCCAGTTCCCCGACAGCCGACACGAGGGCCGGGTCGAGGTTCACCTCCTCGCGCGCCTCGCGGAGCGCTGCCTCGAGCACTGTCTCGCCTCCGTCAACCCTCCCGCCGGGGAACGCCATCTCGCCCCTGTGGCTGCTGAGGTGCTGCGTCCGTCGCGTGAGAACCACGCTCGGCCCGTCGGGCGAGTCATGCAGAGCAATCAGCACCGCGGACGTGCGCTCATGGTCGTCGGATCCTGCCGGGACAAAAGTCGAGGTGTGGACGCCCGGCACCCGCGTGCCGATGCGGTCGCCGAGTGCGCGTGTCAACGCGGCGAAATCGGTGAGCGGCGAGAGGTCAGCGCCCGTCCACGGCGCCGCACTGCCGGGACGCCAGTCGTCCGGGCGCGGGATGTGCTGCGCACCTCCGCGTGCCACCGACGGCGTCCTACTTGCCCGAAGGCGCCCAACCGGAGGACTTGAGCTCAGCCAGGATCTCGGCGAGGCCTGCGGTCTTCAGGTTTGCGAGGACGCGGCCGGGTTGCTCCTCACCCTTCTCCCAGGCTTCCCATGCGGTCAGCAGCTTGGAAAGATCAGGTGCGGGTCTCTCGAATGGCATTCCCGAAGCGTACAGACATGAAGGCGAGAGCAACCGCGCCGAGCACAAGTGAGACCCGCGTGAACACCTCGAACGACCCCGTGAGCGCAACGGCCGTGCCCGCGGCCGCGAGTGAGAGGTCGACGACGCGGTGGGCTGTGCGGGGGAACACTCGGAAGGCTGCGAGCGGGCCGTCGAACATCGCGGTGCTCGCGAGCACGACGACGGCCGCAATGACAAGAGCAGCCCGGTCCTGCGACCGAACCGCAACCGAGGCAAGCCCGAAACCGATCGCGTAGTCCACGAGCTGGTGGACGAAGGGACGGGAGAGGAATGACTTCACCGGGGCCAACCTAGGTCCGGCCGGGCCGGAAAAAGATTGATGGCCCGGACCAGCGGTCCGGGCCATCAACGGGAGGCATGGGAGTCAACCACCGGTCAGGGGCGGCTATTCCCGGGGGGCAGGATTTCCCTGAAATCCCGCCGGACCCCTTTGCTACATCATCCCCATTCCGCCGGGCATGCCGCCCCCGCCCATGGGGGCGGGGTTCTTCTCGGGCTTGTCGGCCACGAGGCATTCGGTGGTGAGGACCAGGGCCGCAATGGAGGCCGCGTTCTGGAGTGCCGCACGGGTCACCTTGGCGGGGTCGATGATGACTGCCTTCAGCATGTCTACGTACTCGCCGGTGGCCGCGTTGAGCCCGATCGCACCCTTCTCGGACTCGACCCGCTGCACCACCACGGAGCCCTCGAGGCCCGCATTGTCGGCGATGTGCCGGGCCGGGGCGACGAGAGCCTCGTACACCGTGCGCGCACCGGTTGCCTCGTCGCCGCTCAGCGACTCGACGACCTTCAGCACGCTCGCGCGGCTGCGCAGGAGCGCGGTGCCGCCGCCGGCGCCGACGCCCTCCTCGATGGCCGCGCGGGGGGCCGCGATGGCGTCCTCGAGGCGGTGCTTCTTCTCCGGCAGCTCGACCGCGGTCGC
>SXYT01000121.1 GCA_005788205.1 Actinomycetota bacterium
CTGAACGCGAAGGAACTGGAGATCCACTCAGTCACGGTGAACGGTGCCGCGTGCGGGTTCCACCTGCACGACGCCACGGAGCGCCTCGTCATCCAGGCAGACGTCGCGGCGGGTCCCGTCGACGTCACCGTCACGTTCACCGGCGTCCTGAACGACAAGCTCCGTGGCTGGTACCGCAGCACCTTCAGGGATGCCGACGGCACGGAGCGCGTCATCGCTACCACACAGATGCAGTCCACGGACTGCCGCAAGGCGTTTCCCTGCTTCGACGAGCCCGACATGAAGGCCGTGTTCGCCGTTGACCTCACGGTCGACGAGGGCCTGCTCGCGGTGTCGAACGGCCCGGAGACGCGCCGCGAGACGGCGGGCAACGGGAAGGTGCGGGTGTGGTTCAGGGACACCATGCCGATGTCGACCTACCTTGTGGCATTCATCGTGGGCCCGCTCGAGGCCACCGAGCCCCAGATGGTGAACGGTGTGCCGTTGCGCATCATCCACGTGCCCGGCAAGGCCCACCTGACCGGTTTCGGCATGCGCATCGGTGCCTTCGCGCTCGACTGGTTCGCCACCTACTACGGCATCGCCTACCCGAGCGACAAGGTGGACATGGTCGCCCTCCCCGACTTCGCGGCCGGCGCCATGGAGAACCTCGGCCTCATCACGTTCCGCGAGGTGCTGCTGCTGGTGGACCCAGCGACCAGCACCCAGATCGAGCAGGAACTGGTGGCCGACGTGGTCGCCCACGAGCTTGCCCACAGGTGGTTCGGCGACCTCGTGACGATGGGCTGGTGGAACGGCATCTGGCTGAACGAGGCGTTCGCCACCTTCATGGAGATCGCGGCGTGCGACGCGTTCGCGCCGGAGTGGAAGCGCTGGACCAGCTTCGGCCTGGAGCGCAGTGTGGCGATGGAGGTCGACAGCCTGCACAGCACCCGCAGCGTGGAGTTCCCCGTGCACGCGCCCGACGACTGCGAGGGCATGTTCGACGTGCTCACGTACCAGAAGGGCGGGTCCATCCTGCGCATGCTGGAGCAGTACCTCGGTGCGGAGCGCTTCCGCGCCGGCGTCGGCCACTACCTGAAGAAGCACAGCTACGGGAACACCGAGACCGGTGACCTGTGGGACGCCATCGAGGAGACCGTGGCCTCCGACGGCGGCGAGAATGTGCCCGTGCGCGCCCTGATGGACAGTTTCATCTGGCAGCCCGGCTTCCCGCTGGTGTCCGCCCGCCGCGACGGCGACGAACTGGTGCTCTCGCAGTGCCGCTTCACCTTCGACAACGAACCGGACGCCACGCTGTGGAACGTGCCGGTGCACGTGCGCAACGGCGGCACCGAGACCAAGGTCCTGCTGACCGGGGACGAGATGCGGATGCCGCTCGCCAATGCCGCCGCGGCGGTCATCGTGAACGCCGGGGGCAACGGCTTCTTCCGCGTGTCGTACTCGCCCGAGCTGCTCGGCCGCATCACCGGCGACGTGCTCGCGGGCATGCAGATCATCGAGCGCTACAACCTGGTGGACGACGCGTGGAACGCGGTGGTCTCGGGCAACCTCTCCGCCCCCGATTTCCTGGCCTTCGCCGGCAACTTCGCCGCTGAGCGCGACCTCGCGGTGTGGCAGGCGCTCGCGATCGGCATCCGCGGCCTCGGCCGCCTGCTCGACCGCGGCCAGCTCGATGCCCTTGCCGGCCGGGTGCGCTCCCTGGCCGCGCCGGCCCTCGCCGACCTCGGCCCGACAGCGGTCGCCGGGGAGCCCGACCTCACCGCGAAGCTGCGCGGCCTGCTGCTCGGTCTGGTGGCGGTGTCGGGGCGCGACGCGGCAGCCCAAAGGCGCTGCCGCGACATCCTCCTGCACCCCGACGCTCCCGGCAACGACCCTGAGCTCGTCGCGGCGGCGACCACCGTGGTCGCTTCCATCGGCAACGAGGACGACTACGAGTGGGTGCTGGAGCGCTTCCGCAACCCGGACACCCCGCAGGAGCAGATCCGCATGCTTTACGCCCTCGCCGAGTTCGACGACCCTGACCTCATCCGCCGCACGTGCGAGCTCGCCTTCAGCGGCGAGGTGAAGACGCAGAACGCGCCGTTCCTGCTCAACCGCTGCATCGCCAACCGTTTCCACGGCGAGCTCGCGTGGTCCGTCGTGCAGCAGCACTGGGCGGAGGCAAACGAGAAGTTCCCCGTGAACACGATCGTGCGCATGGTGGACTCGGCGAAGATGCTGAACAGCGACACCGCGGAGGCATCCGTGCAGGCGTTCTTCTCCGAGCACGACATCCCCCAGGCCGTGCAGACTCTCCAGCAGGTGCTGGAGCGCCAGAAGGTGAACGCGGAGCTGCGCCGGCGCGAGTCGGCGGCGCTCGCCGCCTCCCTCGCCGGCTGACCGTCAGCGGCTGGTGGGCCTCAGCGAGCCATTCGCCACGGCGTCGCGAAGGGCGGTCTTCAGGAACTTGCCGGCCGCGTTGCGCGGGAGCGGCTCGTTCATGATGACCACGTGGTTCGGCACCTTGAACGACGAGATCTTGCCGTCGAGGAACTTCCACAGTTCCCCGGCCGTGAACGCCGCGCCCTCCTTCGGGAAGACCGCGACCGCGACTTCCTCGCCCAGGCGCTCGTGCGGCACGCCGAACACGGCCGCCTCGTAGACCGCTGGGTGCTCGTAGATGGAGCCCTCCACCTCGGTGCAGAACACGTTCTCGCCGCCGCGCAGGATCATGTCCTTGATGCGGTCCTTGATGTAGAGAAAGCCCTCGTCGTCGATGTAGCCGCCGTCACCGGTGTGCAGCCAGCCGTTCTCGATGGTCTCCGCCGTCGCGTCGGGGCGGTTCCAGTAGCCGCGGATGAGCATCGGGCCGAACATCATGATCTCGCCGTACTCGTTCGGGCCGAGCGGCTTCGTCGTGACCGGGTCCCACACTGCGAGCTGCATCGGGCGGATGGCGCGGCCGGTGGAGGTGGGACGGTCCGTGTAGAACTTGCCGGTGTTGCCGGGGCCGAACGCGTTGGTCTCTGTCATGCCGTAGCCGAGCTGCGGGCCGCCCTTCTTGATGCTCTTCGCCACCTTGTCCACGAGCGTGGCGGGCGCAGGCGCGCCGCCGCCACCGACGGCCTTCAGCGAGGTGGTGTCGTACTTGTCGAAGTCCGGGTGGTTCACCAGGTCCCAGCTCTGCGTGGGCACGCCCACAAAGTTGGTGATGCGCTCCTCCTGGATGATCGGCAGGGCCTTGCCGGCGTCCCACTTGTACATGATCACCAGCTTGAGGCCCGCCACGAAGCAGGAGAGCATGACGGGCACGCAGCCGGTCACGTGGAAGAGCGGCACGATGAGGATGAACGACGCGGGGAACTCGCTCTGGGACATCAGCTTGTCCTCGGGGTCGCTCGCGAGCGACAGCACGCCGTTGCGGGCAGAGAACGCCATCAGCGAGTTGACCACCGCGCGGTGCGTGGAGACGGCCCCCTTCGGGCGGCCGGTGGTGCCCGAGGTGTAGAGGATGGTGCAGTCGTCGTCGGGCTGGATGTCCGCCACCAGCGGCCCGAGGCCCGTCTTCACTGCCTGCGACCACTCGTCGATGCCGGGACCGACCCCGGTCTCCGGGCGCGCGATGAGCATCTTCACACCCATGGCGCGGGCCACGTGGTGGGCGGTGTCGATGCGCTGCTGGTCGCCGATGAGCACCTTTGCGCCGGAGTCCTCGAGGGCGAACTTCATCTCGTCCTCTGTCCACCACGCGTTGAACGACACATTGACGGCGCCGACGGAGATGATCGCGGCGAAAGCGATGATCCACTCCGGGTAGTTGCGCATGGCCACGGCCACGCGGTCGCCCTTCTTCACGCCGTAGGTGTCGACGAGCAGGTGGGCGAGGCCGTCGACCTCGTCCATCACCCGGGCGAACGAGTACCGCTCACCCTCGTACAGCAGGAACGTGGCGTCGCCGTGGGCGCGGGCACCCTGGAGAGCGAGCGCCAGGCTCGGCGGCGCGTTCTTGAAGACCTCCATCTTCACCCCGAAGACCTCGGTCTCTGTGAGCTCGAACGGTGTCCCCGACCCCGGGTCCAGGACGGCCTTCTGTGCATCGGTCCAAGACAGTGCCATTGCGTTCCCCCGGGATTCAGTTGTGCTCGAGATGGTGGTCAGCCCGCGGGCAAGGCGGTCTGGTGGAGCTGAGGGGAATTGAACCCCTGACCTCTTCATTGCGAACGAAGCGCTCTGCCAACTGAGCTACAGCCCCGTGGACGGGACGGTGAAAAGTCTACGGGCGGTCCAGCCCGGCGGCACAGCCCGTCAGGCGGCGCGATGAGTGCCGTAGTAGCGGCGCCCGTCAGGCGGCGCGATGAGTGCCTGTCAGCGGCGCCCGTCAGGCGGCGCGATGAGTGCCTGTCAGCGGCGCCCGTCAGGCGGCGCGATGAGTGCCGTAGTAGCGGCGCAGGTACTCCTGGTTGCGAATCTGCACGAGTGTGTAGCAGTACCCGCCCAGGACGATCGCGGCAACAGCGAAGAGGTACACCATGGCGGTGGAGCCGGTGGTGAAGGCGAGGAACAGGCTGAGGCCGTTCAGGGCGACCAGGCCGAACAGCACGTTGGTCCGGCGGCGGCGCACGATCTCACGCGGGCTCATGAACATCTGCTCGGCGGCGAAGTGACGCCGGGACAGCTCTGCGGTGTGGTGGCTGCGGCGGTGCCGCGGGGCGGCGGTCATGGTGTCATCCACGGGGACCAGGTGCGGCCGGCCGTGGGCGGACGCCCGGCGGGACGGGGCGGGCCGGGTCAGCGGTCGCGGGCCGGGAACGAGCGGGCGGGCCATGGTGCGCATCGGGGCCTGCGACCTCGGTCCCTGGGTGCGCTGCAGGGTGTTCAACTGGCGTCGGAACTCGGACACGGAGGACACGGCACCGCCGTCGAAGCGACTGCGCATCAACGGCGGAAGCAGCACGGCCATCCAGGCGGCACCGACGACGAGAAGAATCATCGTTCCCATAACGAAAGATGAGCCTAACCAGACTTTCGTCCGCGGACGACCACATGCCACCGTTCACACATGGGAAACGATGAGAATATGCCCATTTTGAGCGGGTTTCGTCGAGATACCCGCTGTTGACAGGGCCTCTGTGACCCGGTCAGGCAGGCCTGCGGTAGTCCCCCGAACGGCCCCCGGACTTCTCCCACAGGGCCACATCGGTGATGGTCATGTCCTTGTCGGCACTCTTGCACATGTCGTAGACGGTGAGGGCGGCCACGGACGCGGCCGTGAGGGCCTCCATCTCGACCCCCGTCTGGCCCACTGTCTCCACGGTGGCCTCGATGAGGATGGCTGCCCGGCCGGCGGGGGCACCCTGCGGGGCAGGATCGACCGAGAGGTCAACCGAGACGGAGGTGATCGGCAGGGGGTGACAGAGCGGCACCAGGTCGCTCGTGCGCTTGGCTGCCTGGATGCCGGCGACCCGGGCGACACCCAGCACGTCGCCTTTCTTCATGGCCCCGTCGGCAATCGCGGCGACCACCTCTGCTGTGGTGAGCACGGTCGCACGGGCCACGGCGCGGCGCTTGGTGGCCTCCTTGCCCGAGACGTCGACCATGCGGGCGTTGCCCCGGTCGTCCAGATGGCTGAAGGTCGGCTCTGTCACGGCTGGGAGCGTACTTGTCAGTTCCGGCGCCACGGCCAGCGCACTGCCCGCTTGCCGAGGAACGCCGCGACCCCTTCGCGCACCTCGCCGCTCTGGTCCATCGCGGTCTCCCACTTCAGGGTGGTCGTGGGCTTCACCCGGGCGTCGGTCAGGATCTCCTGGACCATCGCCTTCGTTGCCACCTGGGTCAGGTGGGACCGCTCGAGCAGGGTGGCCACGTAGGACTCGACCCGGACGGTGAGTTCAGCGGCGGGCACGACCTCGTCCACCAGGCCGATGCGCAGAGCCCTGTCGGCGTCGATCAGGTCACCGGAGAACATGAGGTGCTTCGTGGCGCTCCCCCCGATGAGACGCACCGTGCGCTCGAGCGCGTTGGTCGGGTAGACGATCCCGAGCTTGGCCGGGGTGATGCCGAAGGTGGCCTCCTGCGACGCGAACCGGATGTCGCAGGCGGTGGCGATGCTCACACCGCCACCGATGCAGTTGCCGCGGATCTCGGCGATCGTCGGGCCGGGGAACGCCGCGATCGCCTCCTCGGCGGCCCAGTTGATGCGCGCGTACTCCCCGCCCGGGCCGTTCGTCAGTTCGCTGATGTCGGCACCGGCACAGAAATGGTCGCCCGCCCCGCGGAAGATGAGCACACGCACCTCGGGGTCGGCGGCAAGCTCCGCCGTCCTCTCGGCGAGGGCACCCCACATGGCGAGGGTGACGGCATTGCGCTTGGTGGGCCGGTTGAGCGTGATGACCGCGACGCCACCGGAGGACTCCACGGTGATGGGTGCGGAGTCGAGGGGCATCTCACCCGTTGAGTCCGTGCCCGGCGGCGGCTGGATGCGCGACACGTCAGCCGCCGATCTGGCTCATGGTGCGCTTCGGGCGGATGAAGTTGACCTGGCCGATCTGGTGGCCGGCCCACTTCGCCCCGACCGCGCGGGTGATGAGCGCAGCGATCTCGTCGTCGGTGCCGCCGTTGCGCAGGAGGGCACGGATGTCGGACTCGTCGGTTGCGAACAGGCACGTGCGGAACTGGCCGTCGCTCGTGAGACGGACGCGGTCGCAGTCACCGCAGAACGGGTGCGAGACGCTGGGGATCACGCCCACCGTGCCGCGGCCGTCGGTGTAGCGCCATCTGTCGGCCGGTGCCGCGCCGCGGGCAGGCACGGGCCCGAGCGGGAACTCCGCCGAGATCGTGCCGACGATCTCGTCCTGGGTGACGACCTTGGCGCGCTCCCACTCGTTCGTGGCATCGAGCGGCATGAACTCAATGAAGCGGACCTCCACGCCGGTGTCGCGGCCCCAGCGGGCGAGCTCGAGGATCTCGTCGTCATTCACCCCGCGCTCGATGACGGCGTTCACCTTCACCGGATCAAAGCCCACCGCCTGGGCCTCGGCGATGCCGGCGAGCACGTTGTCGAGCTCGTCGCGGCGGGTCATGGCGAGGAACCTGTCACGGCGCAGGGTGTCGAGGCTGACGTTGATGCGGGCGAGACCCGCGTCGCGCAGCTCGCCGGCGATGTTGCGCAGGGTGGCGCCGTTCGTGGTCAGGGCGATGTCGGGCGTGCTGCCGTCGGCCAGGCGCAGCGCCGCGAGA
>SXYT01000023.1 GCA_005788205.1 Actinomycetota bacterium
AAGTGCGCTGCCAATCTGGCCTGAACTACCTACCACAACAATCCGTCGCTAGCTCACGACAGGGCTCCAACAATTGATCTAACCGAAAGACCATGCGCATGCAGAAGTTCAGCATGGGTAGTGCCAGATCCTCGAGGAGGGCATCACCGAGGCCGGCGCGATGAGCAGTTTCATTGCCGCCGGCACTTCGTACGCCACGCACGGCGTGCCGATGGTGCCCTTCTACACCGTCTACTCCATGTTCGGTTTCCAGCGCGTGGGCGACCTCGCCTGGCTCGCCGCAGACATGCGCACGCGCGGCTTCCTCATGGGAGCCACCGCCGGCTGCACCACGCTCATGGGCGAGGGACTGCAGCACCAGGACGGCCACAGCCTGCTCCTCGCCAGCACGATTCCCGCGTGCCAGGCCTACGATCCTGCGTTCGCCTACGAGGTCGCAGCGGTCATCAGGCACGGGATCAACAGGATGTACGGCCCGGACCCGGCCGACGTTTTCTACTACGTCACCCTCTACAACGAGAACCTCCTCATGCCGGCACGTCCCGCGCACGTGACGGACGAGGACATCATCAACGGCATCTACCGCTGGCGTTCCTCGGAGGGAACTTCGCACGCCTCGGTGCTCTTCTCCGGCACGGCGTGCTCGGCGGCGATTGAGGCGTCGGACATCCTGCGCGAGCGCTACGGGATCAACGTGGACCTGTGGTCTGCCACCTCGTACAAGTCGCTGCGCGAGGACGCCATGGAGACGGAACGGTGGAACCGTCTCCACCCCGTGCAGTCGCCACGGGAGTCCGTGATCGACCGCACGCTCGGCCGGGAGTCCACGCCGGTCGTGGCCGTCACGGACTTCATGCGCATCGTGGGAGAGCAGATCGCCCCGTACGTGCGGGGTCGCAGGTTCCTCGCACTCGGCACGGACGGCATGGGCCGCAGCGACACGCGCGAGGCGCTCCGGCGGTTCTTCGAGACGGACGCCGAGCACGTCGTGGTCGCGGTTCTCAGCACGCTCATCGGATCGCACGGCATCACGGCGGCGACCGTGGAGAAGGCGATCAATGAACTCGGGATCGACCTCGATGCCGACCACGGGCTGACCCGCGACTGACACACTGAGAAGGACACACAATGGGCACGCTCTACATCACAGGTAACCCCGTCTCGGACAGGCTGCTGAACTCGAACGGCACGGCACTGCTCATCGGCATGCTGCTCGACCAGCAGGTGCCCATGGAATGGGCGTTCAACGGCGCGCACACGCTGAAGACACGGCTCGGCCACCTCGACCCACGGAGGATCGCCACGATGAACCCCGACGAGTTCCTCGCCGTGTGCCTCGAGAAGCCGGCGATCCACCGGTTCCCGAAGGCGATGGCCGGCCGCATCCAGGGGATGTGCGCAGTGGTCGCGGAGAAGCACGGCAACAAGGGCGAGAACATCTGGAAGGGCGTCGACGACGCGTCCGTGCTGTTCGCCCGCCTGCGCGAGCTGCCCGGGTTCGGTGAGGAAAAGGCCCAGATCTTCGTGGCGCTCCTCGGCAAGCGCTTCGAAGTGCGGCCGAAAGGATGGAAGGACGCGGCAGGCGTGTTCAGCGACAGGAACCCGCGCACCGTCGCCGACATCACGGACGAGAAGACACTGCTCAAGGTGCGCGCATGGAAGAAGGCCGAGAAGGCCGCGGACAGGGACAAGCAGTCCCGCCCGGTGAAGAAGCCCGCCAAGTAGGTTCGGGACCCGTGACAACGCTCATCACTGGTGGGGCCGGGTACATCGGGTCCATCACCACCCGCGCCATCCGGGCATCAGGGCGTGCCGTGGTCGTGCTCGACACACTGGAGAACGGCCACCGCAAGGCCGTCGGCGATGCGCCGTTCGTGCAGGCGGACGTGGCCGATGCGGATGCTGTCCGGCGCACCGTGGAGGAACACGGTGTGGACGAGGTCGTCCACTTCGCCGCATACAAGGCTGTCGGCGAGTCCATGGCGAACCCAGGCAAGTACTTCGCCAACAACGTGACCGGCTCGCAGCGACTGTTCGAGACGCTGCGCTCCTGCGGGGTCGACCGGGTCGTGTTCTCGTCGACCGCCGCGGTCTACGGCACGCCCGCGCGCGTGCCGGTGCGCGAGTCGGACCCCACGGACTGCGAGAGTGTCTACGCCGAGACCAAGCTGATGATCGAGAAGACACTCGGCTGGTACGCGAGGACGTCGACGATGCGCAGCGTGTGCCTGCGCTACTTCAACGCCGCCGGCGCCAGTGACGACGCCACGCTCGGCGAGGACTGGCGCTTCTCCGAGAACCTCGTGCCGCACGTGATGAAGGCCGTGCTCGGTCACTCACCGGCACTCAAGGTGTTCGGCAACGACTACCCCACCCCCGACGGCACGGGTGTGCGCGACTACATCCACGTGGAGGACCTGGCCTCGGCGCACATCGCCGCGCTCGACCACCTGGCATCGGGCGGTGCGTCCGTGACGTGCAACGTGGGCACGGGCCAGGGCACGAGCGTGCTCGAGATCATCGCAGCCACGGAGCGCATCAGCGGGAGGAAGGTGCCCCACCAGATCGTGGCCCGCCGCGCCGGCGACGTGTCGGAGGTGTGGGCCGATTCCTCCCTCGTCCGCGACCTGTTCGGCTGGGAGCCGCGCCGTCACCTGGACGACATCATCTCGTCGGCGTACGCGTGGCACTCGGGCCGTCCCGGCGGTCACCGGGGGTAAGGACCGAGTTCCCGGGGGAACCGCACCCGGCTCGACGTGATGTGGCTGCAGGCCGGCCGTCAGCGGGCCGGCGGACGCTGGCGGTCCAGCCAGCCGAACAGAACCGCAACGGCGCGTGGATCATGGCGCAACCTGTGCCCTGCGCCTGAGATAACCCTCGTCTCGGCTGCACCATGGGCCTCTGCGAGCACCCGGGAGTCCGCAACGGGCACGCTCTCGTCCTCCTCACCGTGCATCACCAGCAACGGCCGCGGGGCGAACCTGCGCGCCGCATCGACCGGACGGAACCTTCGCAGTTCGCGGCTCCACTCATCGAACGACGCCGGGAAGCCGGGTCTGCGGATCGCACCGATCTCGCGTGCGTACTCCAGGAACCGCCTGGGCTGGGCCGCCCAGTCGTCGAAGTCAGCACGCGGCCCGAGCAGCGCGCATCCCTCCACCCGCGGATCATCCGCGGCCACACACAGTGCGAGCGCACCGCCCGTGTTGGTGCCGATCAACCAGATGCCGTTCGGGTTTGCCTCTCTCTCGAGGTGGTCGATCGCGGCGCGCAGGTCATCCACCCATCCCTGCATGGAGAAGTCGCCCTCGCTCGTGCCGCAGCCGCGGAACGTGAAGGTCAGCCCCACCCAGCCGAGCTCGTTCGCGACGCGGTCGAGGAGCTGCGGAAAGGTGAGCGCGGACTGACGGGCGTCGAGCGGGCCGATCGGGAAGCCGTGGCACAAGATGACGCCGGGCATCGAGGTGGCCGGGCCCGGCGGGACTGCGAGATAGGACCCGAGCGTGAGAGACCCCGAGGCAAACGTGCCGTTCATCGGGGCGGCCATTGGGTCCCCCTACGCGCGCGGCTTGCGGTGGCGGCGCGTCTTTCCGGGGACCGCCTGCGTGTATCCGCGGTTGCGCGCCTCTGCGAGCGTGTCCGGCCCGAAGCACAGCCCCACTCCCCGCTCCACGATTTCCTCGATCACGGCCTCGTCGGTCCACTCGTCCAGGTCGTAGACGAGCTGGGTGCGCTTGTCGCCGAGGAATCGGGTGTGTTCGAACCGTGAGGGGCGTTCCATGCCCTCAACGGTAGTCGCACGGTGACGACGGGGCACGAAACGGGGGCTATGTTGCCGCCATGAGCAGCATCGCCTCCCAGGAGCAGCCGTCGGAGATCGAGTTCTTCTTCGACATCATGTGCCCTTACGCGTACCAGACGTCCCGTTGGATCCGGGACGTGCAGGCCCAGGTGGGCTTCGAGATCAAGTGGCGGTTCTTCAGCCTGGAGGAGGTCAACCGCGAGGAGGGCAAGCCCCACCCCTGGGAGCGCGAGTTTGCCTACGGGTGGACTCCGATGCGGGTCGCCGCATGGCTGCGCCGCCGGGACAACGACTGGTGCGGCCGTTTCTACGAGGTCTGCGGCCGCGCGCTGCACGTTGACGGCCGCCGTCACTACGACAGGGAGATCGCAACCGAGTTGCTCGCTGGTGCCGGCCTGCCCACGGAGGCCTGGGACGAGGCGCTCGCCGACCCGACGACGTCGGACGAGGTGCGTGCCGATCACGAGCACGCAACCACGCAGCTCGCGGGGTTCGGCGTGCCGATCATCACGGTCCCGGGCGGACGCGCGGTGTTCGGCCCGGTGGTGCTTCCCACCCCGGAGGCGGAGAAAGCGCGCGAGCTGTGGGACATCACCCTCGCGTACTCACGCTTCCCCGGCCTCTTCGAGCTGAAGACGCCGAAGACCGATGCCGACATGGCGATGATCGGGGAGATCTTCTCCCCCTACATCAATGCCCGGCAGTGGCGCACCGTCCAGAACCCGGCCCGCTAGGAGACGAACATGATCCCCATGGACACCATCGACAAGCTCGGAGAGGTCTTCGCTTCGCTCGAGTCATTCCTGCCCTCGCTCACCGAGGAACAGTGGAAGACACCGTCGCAACTGCCGGGCTGGAGCGTGCAGGACAACCTGTCGCACATCATCGGCACCGAGCGTGGCCTGTTCGGGATGCCCGACACGGGGCACCGCGCCACGGACCTGTCGAACACGAAGAACCCCATCGGCGAGATGAACGAGCACCATGTCGACTACCGCCGCGGCTGGCCAGGCACACAGGTTCTCGATGAGTTTCTTGAGCTGGCGGCGCGGCGCATGGAGCAGCTCCGTACCGCCGACGAGGCCTACTTTGCCACCGAGTCCATGACCCCCACGGGCCCCGGCACCATCGCCGACTTTCTCCACATCCGCGTGCTCGACACGTGGATCCATGAGCAGGACATGCGCCGTGCCCTCGGGATTCCGGGGCACCGCGGCGGCCCGGCCGCGGAACACACAGTCGACCGCCTCATCCGCACCGTGCCGATCGTTGTCGGCAAGCGAGCCGCCACGCCGGAAGGCCAGTCGGTGGTGATCCGCATCACCGGGTCCGTCGAGCGCACCATCGTGACCACCGTGCGCGAGGGCCGCGCTCAGACCGGCGGCGAGGCGCCCGCCGCCCCGCTCTGCAGCATCGAACTGGACTCCGACGTGTTCCTCCAGCTGGCCACTGGGCGCGGCGAACCGGGGGCACTCACGACGCAGTGCATCGTGTCAGGTGACGCCGATCATGCCCGCAAGGTCCTGCTGCAGTTCAACATGATGATCTGACCGTTGGCGGCAGCGCCACGGGGCGCCGTGCGTCAGACCGAATCAGCGTGCGGACCGACCGCACCGATGGCGGCAAAGTAGGCAAGGTGACCCTCGACCACGTGCACGATGTCGACATCGTCGATGATCTCGATGCCCCGGTCTGACGCGCGTGCCAGCAGGTGTGCCGTGAGGGTGTCCTCGTCGACCACCACGGGCTCCGAGATGTTCTGCACCTGGTCAACGGGCCTCTCGGGCTGCAGACCTTTCGTCGCCATCCAGTTGAGGTGCTCGCGCAGGAGGTTCTCGACCTCGTCGAACGTCAGGCGGGCTTGTGTCCCCTCGGGCAGACGGTCCGCCACGAACTGCACCGCCTGGTCGATCTGGTACACGACGCGGGGGGCAAGGGCATCCAGCCTGCGTGCCTCGCGCCCTATCGTGCCGGCCGCGATCGCGAACACGGCGACCGCGGCGACGACTGCAAGGAGAAGAGTGATGCCGGCCATGGGCGAAGCCTAGGCGCGCGTGTCAGAAGCTCTCCATCACCAGCCATGCGTCACCGGGCGCCACCGTCATCTGCCGCGCGAAGAACCCGGTGCCGCCGTCAGCCCAGGTGTACAGCATGTACTGGGGCAGGCCGGGTCGGTAGATGAGATCACGCCCGCGGAAGTCGAACTCGTAAGCCACGCTCGGGCATGCATGTGCGACGGTGCCGGCAAACGAGGTGGACAGGGTCATGTGTGCATGGCCACTGACGACCGACAGCACGTTCGCGTGCCGCGAGACGACACCTGCGAGGCCATCCACCGATTCGTCGTCGAGGCGCACACCGGCAAGTCCCCTGCCGCCGATGGCAAAGCACGGGTGGTGCATGGCGACAAGCGTCGGCGCACCCTCGGCCAGCACGCGGTCGAGCCAGGCCAGCTGGTCGTCGTCGAGCGCACCGTCGCCGCGGCCCTCGCGCGAGGAGTCGAGCACCACGAGACGCCCACCGGACAGCTCTCGCACGTAGTCGAGGCGTTCGCCGCGACCCTCCACACCGAAGAGACTGCGGATCTTCCGTGACTCGTCATGGTTGCCCGCACAGAGCAGCACCTCGGTGCCGCACGAGTCCAGCACCTCGCGAACACCCCGGTACTCGGCGTCGGTGCCCGTGCGTGCGGCGAGGTCGCCGGTGATGACGACAACCTCGGCACGCGCCGCCGCGTGCGTGATTGCCTTCGAGAGATTGCCGACGGGGTCGGAGGCCTCGAACAACTCGTCGTGCGGTCCCGTGACGTGCGGGTCTGATATCTGGGCGACGACGGTGCGTGGCATGGGCGAAGAGTACGGCACGTCAGAAGGCAGACGCGTACCCGCAGGACTGCCGATGTGCCCGGGAACGGGAGAACCCGGGCCGTGCGGCCCGGGTTCCCTCGTTCGTTCCCGCTGCGCGGGAGAAGGTCAGATGCCGATGCGCTGGGCGAGCAGCTCGCGGTGGTACGTGGGGTCACCGAAGATGAGCTCGCTCGATTTGGCACGCTTGAAGTACAGGTGCGCCGGGTGCTCCCAGGTGAATCCGATGCCGCCGTGGATCTGGATGTTCTCCGCCGCGGCGTGGAAGTACGCCTCGGAGCAGTAGGCCTTCGCGAGCGAAGCGACCGAGGCGAGCTCGTCGTTCATCTCTGCGGCGCACCACATGCCGTAGTACGCGGCCGACTTGGCCGACTCGACCTCGAGCAGCATGTCGGCACACTTGTGCTTGATCGCCTGGAACGAGCCGATCGGGCGGCCGAACTGGATGCGGTCCTTCGCGTACTGCACGGCCATCTCCAGCACCTTCTGGGCGCCGCCGACCTGCTCCGCGGCGAGCGCGACGGCGGCCAGGTCGAAGACCTGCGACAGCACGTCCCAGCCCTTGCCTTCGGTGCCGATGAGCTTGGCCGGGGTGTTGCTGAACTCGAGCTTGGCTTGCTTGCGCGTCTGGTCCATGGTGGACAGCGCGGTGCGGGTCAGGCCCGATGCGTTGCCATCGACGGCGAAGAGGCTGACGCCCTTGCCTGTGCGGGCCGCGACGATGATGAGGTTCGCGGTGTGGCCGTCGAGCACGAAGCTCTTGGTGCCCGAGATCGTGAAGTCAGAACCGGAGCCCTTCGCCTCGACCGTGATGCCCGCCTCGTCCCAGCGGCCTGAGGGCTCGGTGGTGGCGAGGGTCGCGATGGTCTCGCCGGCGGCGATGCCGGGGAGGTGTGCCTTCTTCGCGGCGGCGTCGCCGGAGAGAAGCAGGGTGTTCGCTGCGAGGACGACGCTCGAGAAGTACGGGGCGCACAGAAGCGCACGGCCCATCTCCTCGAGGACGACGCCGAGCTCGATGAACGAGTAGCCCTGGCCGCCGAACTCCTCGGGGATCGCGATGCCCTGCAGCGCCATCTCCGAACCCATCTGGTTCCAGACCGCACCGTCGTAGCCGTTCCCTGTCTCCATCTGCTCACGAACTGCCTCTTCGGCCGACTTGTTCTCGAGGAACGAGCGGACCATCTTGCGGAGTTCTTCCTGCTCTTCACTAAATGCAAAATTCATGGAGCGAAGTCTGCTGGGCTGGCATCCCGGATTCCAAGTCCAAGTGTGTACGCTTGTGTACACAACCCGCTATGCTCCTGTGGCATGGCATCTGTCGGCATCCGAGAGCTCAGAGCCGCACTTGCCACCTACCTGCGAAGGGCCGCCTCCGGGGAGCGGATCATCGTGACCTCTGCCGGCGCACCGGCCGCCCAGCTCGGTCCCCTGACTGGCGACGACTCCGGGCAGTCGATTGCCGACCTGATCGCCCTCGGCCGCGTCGAGCCGCCGCGGCGCCGCGGTGACTTCGTGCCCGCGGACCCGCTGACCCTCTACGCCGGCACCCGCATCGACCGCGCGCTGACCGAGGTGCGGCGGTGAGCCGCGCCGGCGGCAAGGAGGTGCGGCGGTGAGCCGCGCCGTCGGCAAGGAGGTGCGGCGGTGACCGTCGTGCTCGATGCGTCCGCGCTCCTCGCACTGCACGTGGACTCGCCGGCACGGCGCACGGTCCTTGACGCCATGGAATCGGACACGTCATGGTGCGCGTGTGCCGTGGCCCTGCCCGAAGCCGTGGCGGCTGCCGCTCGCCTCACGGACGAGCCCGTGCTCGTGCGGGTTCTGGAGGACATGGTCCGCCACACGTGGGACTTCCTGCACGTGGTGCCGACTGATCGTGCCCTGCTGGACGAGGCGGCTGTGCTCGCGACCGCCCAGCCCCTCGGCGTGTCGTCCGCGATGCACCTGGCCGCGGCGGCCCGCCTGCCCCGGCCCGTCCGCTTCGTCACGTTTGATCCCGCACAGATCCCCGTCGCACTGTCCCTCGGGTTTGATGTCGTGTCAGGATGAGCAGATGGTGAGCCAGCCCGGAACCCTGCACTACTTCGACAACGACCTGCAGGTTCACAGACTCGTGGTCGGCCCTTACGACAACAATGTGTTCGTGGTGCGGTGCGTGCACACCGGCCAGGCCGTGCTGATCGACGCCGCGAACGAGCACGAGAAACTGCTGGAGCTGTGCACGGCGCTCGGCGTCACTCGCGTGCTGGAGACGCACGGCCACCATGACCACATCCAGGCGGTGCCCGCAATGCGCGAAGCCGGGTACGAGGTGGCTGTGACAGCCGACGACGCACAGATGCTGAAGGACGTCGGCTACGACGTGTTCATCGAGCACGGCCAGATCATCGAGGTCGGGCGCCTGCGGCTTGAGGCGATCCACAACCCCGGCCACACTCCGGGTTCCGTGAGTTTCAAGGTGCACGATGCGCCGCTGCTGTTCTCGGGCGACACGCTGTTCCCGGGCGGGCCCGGCGCCACGCAATTCCCCGGTGGGGACTTCGCCACGATCATCTCCTCCATTGACTCGCGCCTCTTCACGTTCCCCGGCGAAACGGTTGTTCTGCCCGGGCACGGTGCGGACACCACGATCGCGACCGAACGCCCCCACCTCCAGGAATGGATCGACCGTGGCTGGTGAGACCTCGCCCCGCATCGGCGGGATGGCACCGGCGCAGGTGCCGTCGGCAGATGCGACCGTGCATGTGCGGGATGACGGCCGCCTCGCGCCCGCCGATCGTGGGCGACTGCGGCGTATTCCCTCACGGCGCAACGCGCTCTCCGTGGTCTCCACATACGCACAGACGCTCGGGATCATCGTCGCCGCCGTACGCATCGACAACCCGTTCGTGTGGGTCGCGGCATTCCTCCTGATGGGTCGCGCCCACGCGCAGTTCGCCTCCCTCATGCACGAGGCGGCGCATCGGCTGCTGTTCTCCCACAGGGGGGCGAACGACTGGGTCGGCAGGTGGCTGCTCGGCTACCCGCAGCTCACGAGCACCCAGGCGTACCGCCGCGTGCACATGGCGCACCACAGGCGCGAGTTCGGTCCCGACGAACCGGACGTGCCGCTGTACGCGAACTACCCGGTCACCCGGGCGAGCCTGCGCCGCAAGCTCGTGCGTGACGCCACCGGCCGGACGGGGTGGCGCCTGCTGCGCGGCCAGATGCGCAACCTGCGCTCGCCGGACCCGCGCGTGCGCAGCACACTCGTGGAGATGTTGTGCGTGCAGGTGGTCCTCGCAGCGGCGTCATGGCTGCTCGGCCACCCGTTCGTCTACCCGCTCCTCTGGGTGCTGCCGTATCTCACAGTCTGGCGGGTCATCAACCGGCTGCGCTCCATCGCCGAGCACGGCGGCATGCGCGAGGACGATGACCGTCGGTTCACCACACACTCGGTCACCCAGCACCCAGTGGCCATGTTCTTCATGGTCCCGTACAAGATCGGGTACCACATGGCGCACCACGTGGACGCCGGCGTCCCCTTCCGCAACCTGCCCGAGTACCACCGCCTCCTCCACAGTGCGAACTACCTGGACGACCAGCTCGAGTACCCGTCGTACCGTGCCCTTTGGCACGCCCTCGCACCCGCCTGAAATTCCACTACGCCCATAGTGGTAATCCACCGGGCTCCCTAGACTTCGGGGGGTGAGCGACCTTTTCCGCGCTGCAAACCTCCATGCCAGGCCAGTCACCGACGACGACGCCACCCCGGAGGACATCCTCCGCGGCCTCTCCCTCACCGTGAACACGGGTGAGGTCCACGCGATCATGGGACCGAACGGGTGCGGCAAGTCCACCTTCGCGAGCACGCTCCTTGCCTCCCCGGAATACGAGGTCACCTCCGGGGCCATCTTCTACAAGGGCGAGAACATCACCGACTGGACCACCGACGTGCGGGCCAAGGCCGGCATGTTCCTCGCCTTCCAGTACCCCCAGGAGATCGCCGGGGTCTCGGTGATCCAGTTCCTGCGCCAGGCACTGTCGGCCCGCAAGGGCATCGACCTCTCCGTGCTGGAGCTGCGCCTCTCGGCAATGGACTGGATGAAGCGCCTCGGCATGGACTCCTCCTTCGTGGACCGCTACCTGAACGAGTAACGCCTCGGTCAACTTCATGGCAGCAAAACCGTGGACAGGGATGTTGTCACGGAAAAGTTCAAGCGCTGCACGTTTTTGGTGTTTTCAGCTCAGCCATATTGCGCATTGCAAGGGCGTACTCGAGCAC
>SXYT01000122.1 GCA_005788205.1 Actinomycetota bacterium
CGTGCCGACGCCGGCCTCGCCCTCCAGGAAGAGGGGGCGGCGCAGCGAGACAGCGAGAAAGACCGCGGTGACGAGGCCCTCATCAGCCAGGTAGCCGTGCTCCGCCAGGCCTGCGCGGACATCGGCGGTGGTGGCGGGGTCGATCGGCACGCCCCAAGCGTAGGGCGGCGGTCGCCCCGTTCTGCGGGGCGGGGGCGCAACTACGGTGGTCACATGGACCTCGGGTTGAACGGCAGGACGGCGGCGGTGGCGGCGGGCACGGCGGGGCTCGGCCTCGGCACCGCGGTGGCTCTCGCAGCGGAGGGCGTGAGGGTGGCGGTGTGCGGCCGGGACGCTGCGCGCCTGGCATCTGCCCTCTCGGTGATCGGGCACGGCGCCGTCGGATTCGAGTGCGATGTGTCGACCGCGGATGGCGGCAGGGAGTTCGCCGGGCGCGCGGCCGAGATGCTCGGCCACGTCGACATCCTCGTGGCGAACGGCGGCGGGCCGCCGGCCGGCACGTTCGAGTCGACGCCCGAGAGCGAGTACCTCCCCGCACTGGAGAAGAACCTCCTGTCGGTGGTCGCCATGTGCAACGTTCTCGTTCCCGGCATGCGCGCACGCAAGTGGGGACGTGTGGTCGCGATCACGTCGGTCTCGGTGCGCCAGCCGATGCCGAACATCATCCTGTCGAACACCGCGCGCGCGGGCCTGACCGCCTACCTGAAGACGGTTGCCCGCGAGGTCGCGCCCGACGGCGTCACGGTGAACACCATCCAGCCCGGCACCCACGACACGGATCGGATCCGCCAGCTGTACGGCGCCAACATCGACGCGGCGCGCAACGGCGTGCCTGCCGGCATGATCGGCGACGCGGGCGATTTCGGCTCGATCGCGGCCTTCATGTGCAGCGTGCAGGCCAGGTTCATGACCGGCGCGCACATCAACGTGGATGGTGGGGCCTTCTTCGGCCTCATGTGAACCATCCACGACGCGAGGACCAACCGAGACCGAGGAGAGATTCCGGCATGTTCACCCACATCGTCACGTTCACCTGGAAAGACGGTGTGCCCGCGGGGCACGCCGAGGCCGCCCGCAGGCAGCTGGAGGCGTACGCTTCGACGCTCTCCGGATGCATCTCGTACACGTGCGGCCCTGATGCCGGCGTGAACGAGGGGAACGCAGATTTCGCGGTGGTCGCGGTCTTCGAGGACGAGGCCGCGTGGCATGCCTACGACACGGCCGACGAGCACAACCGGATCAGGTCCGAGGTGTTCAGGCCGTGGGTGACGCTGCGGTCTGCGGTGCAGATCCGCGGCTGAACACGGCGGGTGCCTGGGGCTGGCCGTTGCGCCGTTCCCACCTGCCCGCGAGATGCCAGGCAAGCAGCACGACGGCCCACCCGGCGAGTGCATCCACGAACCAGTGCTCCCCGAAGTAGACGAGCGTGACTGCCATCGACAGCGGGAACAGCATCGCCGCCGCGCGTGCTCTCGTGCCCATGTTGCGGGTGAACCACAGCGCCACGAGGAGTGCGCAGCCAGAGTGGAGCGACGGCACCGCCGCCACCGGGTTCAAGACGGCGGCACCGCGGTCGAGGGTCTGCGAGATGGTCTTCAGGCCGATCTCCCACCAGCCACGGCCGGTGAGGCGCTTGACCGGGTCGGTGTAGCCGTCGCGTGCGGACATCCACGGCGGTGCAGCGGGGAACACGATGAAGCAGGCCACCGAGATGTACAGGGTCAGTGCGAAACGCCGCAGGTACTGCAACCACGCCGTGCGGTTGCGCACCCGCAGCAGGGCGAGCGGCACGACCGGCAGGACAAAGTGGGTCATGTAGATGACCGACCCGAGCACGTCGTACCACTTGACGTCCCCCGGGTCGTAGAGGCGCCACTGCAGCCAAACGTTCGGGTTGCGGCCGAGGAAGAGGATGCGGTCGAGATCGGCGGGCAGCGTGTAATTCACGGGGATGCCCAGCTGGTCGGCCGTGCCGCGGCTGTAGTCGTAGACGATGTAGACGACGACGAGCACCAGCCAGTCCTTCGCCATCTGGATGACATCGGCCTTGCTCCGCCCGATGGCGCCCAGGCCGAACGCCGCGCCCATCCACGTCAGCACCAGGAGCCGGTCAATGGGCAGGCCCCACACGAAGATGCTCCACAGGAGCACCGCCGAGTAGGTGAACAGCAGGAACCGGCGCAGGTCGCGCCAGCGGTCATCGTCGGCCCTGGGGCCGGTCTGGGCGGCGGGGTCTGGACTCAGCGAGAGGATTGCTCGAGTGCGCGGCGCACAAGCACCCTGGCGAGGTGTTCCCGGTACTCGGCGCTCGCGTTGAGGTCCGACGAGGGAGATGCCTCTGCGGTGGCAACAGCAGCGGCGTCAGCAACGGACGCACCGCCCGCGATCGCTGACGCCACGGAGGCGGCCAGAACGGGTGTGGGGCCCATGTTCACCAGGCCGACGCCGGCCTCGTTGCCGCGGCGCCACGCCGCGACTCCGACGATCGCCCAGTCCTGGGCGCGGCGGTTGAACTTCTGAAAGGACCAACCAGCGCCGTTCATCTTCGGCACTCGGATCTCGGTGAGCATCTCGTCGGGCGCGAGGTCGGACTCGAAGTAGCCCTTGTAGAAGTCCTTCGCGGCGATCTCACGGGTCCCGTTCGGGCCCTGCACCACGTAGGTGGCGCCGAGTGCGAGCGTGGTCGCGGGCAGGTCGGATGCGGTGTCGGCGTGCGCGATGGAGCCGCCGATGGTGCCGCGGTGGCGGACCTGCGGGTCACCCACGTGCGAGGCGGCGTGAGCGAGCAGCGGCACGTGCTGCTTCAGCACCGGCGAGTTCTCCACGTCGTGGTGACGGGTCAGGGCGCCGATGGCGATGTGGTCGCCGTTCTCGCGGACGTAGCTGAGGTCGGTGATGCGCGCGATGTCGATGAGGACCGCCGGCTGGGCGAGGCGCAGCTTCATCATGGGCAGCAGCGAGTGACCGCCGGCGAGGAACTTGGCCTC
>SXYT01000123.1 GCA_005788205.1 Actinomycetota bacterium
CGTGTCCGGCGGCGAGAACGTCTACCCCGCCGAGGTGGAGAACGTCCTCATGTCCCACCCGGCGATAGCTGACGTGGCCGTCATCGGCATCCCCCACGAGAAGTGGGGCGAGACGGCACTCGCCGTGGTCGTGAAGGCCCCCGGCACCGAGGTCACGGAGCAGGAGATCATCGATTTCTCCCGCGAGCGGCTGGCCCGCTTCAAGTGCCCCACCCAGGTGCAGTGGGCCGAGGCCCTGCCGCGCAACCCGAGCGGCAAGGTGCTGAAAAAGGACCTCCGCGAGCCCTACTGGGTCGGCCGCGAGCGCCGCGTGAACTGAGCCTCCAGACAGGCCCTGGCTGACCCGGCGCCGGCCAATCTGGACAGGCGCCGGTTGATTCCCTACTCTTTGTTAAGTCAGGGCTCACTGAGGGGAATCGCCATGAAGACAGGTCGCCGTATCACGTCCGGACTGCTCATTGTGGGGGTGATCGCATCGCTCTCGCCTGTCTCCATCGCCGATGCAGCGACAGCAGCCACCAAGCTCACCGCAAGGGTCAAGGGGGTCGCCGCAGGCACCCAGTTGCTCGCCGTGTACACCTCGGGTGCGAGCGCCCGAGCGAAGGTCTCAGGGGGCAAGGCGACCATCACCCTGCCGAAGAACGTGAAGGCGAGCGGCAAGATCAGCCTCCACCTCGTCAACCCCAACGGCTCCTACGGAGGGTCTGTCTCCATCGGAAAGACCAAGGGAAAGAAGACGACCTGGTACGGAAGCGTCAGTGCGCGCCCAAAGAAGACGACTTCGCTCGGGACGATCACGTACTCCGCCGCCCAGCAGTACGCCTCCACGAAGGCGGCAGGAGCCACCGCATCGCTTCCCGTCACGGGGACACTGAAGAACGCCAGCAAGGCCGGCAAGCCGGCTGGGGCGGGGCGACTCGGCCTGGCCGCGTCAAAGGCGGTGTCATCGGCCTCGCTCGCGAAGGGCGACTCGATCGACTGGACATGGGGCGTGCAGGCCTTCGCCGCGGCCGAACAGGCCGCCGGCGGTGACCTCGACGGCGACGGCATGCCGAACACCCTCGACATCGACGACGACGGCGACGGGTTCCCCGATCAGCTCGACCAGTCCGCGGGCAAGACCGGTTCGAAGCCCACCGCCCTCTATGACGCGTTCAGCTCGCTCACCACGGGGGTGGGCTCCGGCCAGAGCGCCATCAACTACAACATCCTCTCCCAGAAGTACGCCGACCCCGCGGAGCTGCGCAAGCAGCTGTCCATCCTGGTCGACGCCAACTTCACACTGAACACACGCGTCGTGGCGCCCTTCCTCACGGAGGTCCAGAACCTCTCCATTCGGGACGCATGGATCGACTGCACGGGCCTCGCCTGGTGCCTCACGGAGGACTCGGGCAGCACCCTCGACACGTTCGTCAGCGCACCGCGCATCCTCTCCTGGGGTGACGGCAACATCAAGGACTACTGGAAGTACGCATTCCGCAAGGACGGCCAGACCACTTGCAGCATCTACGTGCCGACCTCCTCCACGGATGGCTGCAAGTCCGTGAAGTGGTCCGAGTTCACGATGCACAAGATGCTCACGGCGGCGAAGGCTAACGGCGGCAGCATGCCCGCCAACGCACCGACGTGGACCGACCACACGGGCGGCTTCGGGCTGTACGACGCGTACCACGAGTACCCCGCGGGCAAGGGAGCGAACAGCTCCGGCTTCGACCTCACCGCGAACGTCCAGCCCCGCGGCTACACGAAGTTCCTCGACAACTTCAAGGCCGGCGACGTGCTCACCGTGAAGGCGACGATGAGCGACGGGACCTCGACAGAGATCTCCATGACGATCGCGCCGTTCTTCGTCACGGCACCCACGATCTTCGCCTACACACCGGGCGGGGGCGCGGAAGCGACGGTGGATTACCTGACAGCGGAGAGCTGCAACGGGACAGATCAGCCGGGTTGCAGACTCGGAAGCGAGTCACGCAGGGTCAAGGTGTCCGCGGCCAACCCGAAGCTCACGGTGAAGTTCTGGAGGCCCCAGCGCCTGAGGATTCCCGGTGCCGACGACGCCATCGCCGGCACCGACACCTACCTCGACATGGGCTCGCTCAACTACAGGGTTTCCGGCTACTCCGGGGACGGTGGCCAGTGGGGCTACTGCTTCAACACCGCAGTCACCATCTCCGACACGAACGGGTCGACATTCGCCGAGGTGAAGGCCGACCCCCAGTACTCGAACTCGTTCGACTACTACAAGGACGGGTCGGCAGACGCGGCCCCGTCCGCGGGTCGTTTCGTGACCGCCGTCTTCGATTTCTCGAAGTGCAAGGACATCTCGGTGACCGCGGGCAAGAACTACACGTTCAGGCTCGACGCGGCCGGTGAGGAACTGTTCGGCGGGTCACGGACCAACGCGAACCAGAACTTCAACATCACGTTCACGTCCTGACGTCCGGCCCCGGGGAGGGGCTGCAGGTACATTGGGGACGTGCCGGACACGCGCGTCGACCCTCATCTCGGCACTGTGGTGCATGTCGTCGCGTCACGCCAGTCACGGCCCAACCTCCCGGCGGACGGCTGTCCCTTCTGCGTGGGTGGCCTCGAGGCACCCGAGCCGTACCTCGCGACGTCGTTCCCCAACAGATGGCCCGCCCTCGGCGAGGAGCGTTGCGAGGTCGTGCTGTACACACCCGACCATGACGCCACGTTCCACTCTCTGGGAACCGCGGGCGTTCGGCGCGTGATCGACCTGTGGGCATCGCGCACCGGGGCGCTCGCATCGCAGGAGGGCGTGGAATGCGTGCTGGTGTTCGAGAACCGCGGCGCCGAGGTCGGCGCGACCATCGCACACCCCCACGGGCAGATCTACGCCTACGACAGCGTGCCGTCACGCATCGCGCGGCGTTTCGCCGCGGGATGGGCGCCCGATGCTGACCCCGGGACGCGTGCGGTGATTGCAGCCCCCGGGGCGGTCGCCTACGCGCAGCACGCGAGCGTGTTCCCCGTCTCTCTCATCGTTGCCCCGGCAGAACGTGCCCCTGACCTGGCGTCACTCGGTGGGGCGGCACGCGATGCGCTGGCCGCCGTGCTCGTGGACCTGTTCGCCCGGCTCGACAGGCTGTACGACGAGCCTCTGCCTTACATGATGTGGATCAACCAGGCCCCGCGCGGCACCGTGGACGGGTGGATGAGCATCGAGATCGTGTCGCCGTGGCGCGCACGCGGGGTGGCCCGTTACATCGCCGCGGCGGAGGTCGCCGGCGAGGAGTACTTCAATCCTGTTGACCCCGCAGACCTGGCCGCGCGGCTCCGCGGCCTTGCCCCCTAGGCGCCAAGGCCAGGCCGGGGGTCTCAGCCCCTGGTGGTGACGAGACGACCCGGGCGCTCGCCCGTGTCCGTGCCGTTCCTGCGCGTCACACGGCCCGCCACGATCGTGGCGTCGTAACCCACGGCGTCCTGCAGCAGACGCAGCCCGCCCGCGGGCAGGTCATGGACTGCGTGCGGTGCGAGCAGACGGAGGTTCTCTAGGTCGATCACGTTGATGTCGGCCCGCTTCCCCTCCTCCAGGCGGCCCCTGTCGGAGAGCCCGTACACGTCCGCGGGCTGGGAGGTGAGACGGCGAACGCCGTCCTCCAGCGGGAGACGAGCACCGCGGGTGCGCCCCTTGACCCAGTGGGTGAGCATGTAGGTCGGTATCGACGCATCACAGATCGCGCCGCAGTGTGCCCCTCCGTCGGCGAGACCGACGACCGCCGCGTCGTCCATCATCTGCTCGTGGAGGACATCGTGGTTCCCGTCCGAGTAGTTGAACAGCGGCAGGAGCAGCATGACCGGCTCGTCCGAGGACGTCAGTGCGTCGTACGCGATCTCGAGCGGTGTCACCCCGCGCGCGCGGGCAACGGCGCCGATCGAACGGGAGGGGTCGGGCTCGTAGTCAGGCTCGGCTCCGCTCTCCAGCACGTAGCAGCGCTCCACGATCATCGCGAGACCCTTCTGGGACAGGAGCTTGCCGTCGTCATCGGCCACCGGCTCCTCTGCGAGGATGCGTTCCCTCATGCCGGGGTCGCGCATGGCCGCGATGCGCTCGTGCACGGGCAGGCCCGCAATCGCCTCGTAGGAGGGCCTCAACGCAAACGGGTTGCGGATCTCGAGGCCGAGCAGGACGCCGAACGGACGCCCGGCGACCAGCGGAACGACACGAGCACCCTCCCGTCGCCACTGCGCCGCGGCATCCATCTCCTGGCGCCAGCGCCCCGGGTCCTGATCATGCTGCAGGACGATGATTGTGGCGGTGAGCCCCGTCTCTTTCGCCATGGTGCCGATCCAGTCGAGCTCGCGCTTCGTCACGGCTCCGTCGTCATGGGGGACGATTCCCGCCATCGCGACCTCGAAGATGCGGCCTCCGCCGTCGCGCACTGCCTTCGCGATGGCGAAGAGCTCGTCGTCATCGGCGAATGTGCCGGGCACGGGGACGCCGTCACTGCTGAGGTGGCCGAGCGTGCGCGAGGTGGTGAACCCGAAGGCTCCCGCCTCCATCGCCTCGCGGGCGAGGCGGGCCATCTCGGCGACATCCCCGGGCGACGCCTCGGCGTTCCCACCGGCGCGTTCGTCTCCCATCACGTACGTCCGCAGCGGGCCGTGCGGCAGCTGCACACCGACGTCCATGGACCAGGAACGACCGCGCAGGTTGTCCATGTACTCGGGGAACGACTCCCACCCCCATGTCATGCCCTCGTACAGGGCCGTGCCCGGGATGTCCTCGACACCCTCCATCAGGCGCACCAGATGGTCCTCCCGGCCGGGACGCACCGGAGCGAACCCGACACCGCAGTTCCCCGTGATCACGGTGGTGACACCGTGCGCAGCGGACGGGTTCAGTTCGTCATCCCACGTGACCTGTCCGTCGTAGTGGGTGTGGATGTCCACGAATCCAGGTGTGACGATGCGTCCCGCCGCATCGATGGTCTCCGTGGCCGGCTCGTCAATGGACTCGGCGATGCGGACGATGCGCCCGTCCTTCACTGCCACGTCTGCCCTGCGTGCAGGTGCACCCGTGCCGTCGACCAATGTGCCGTTCTTGATGACGATGTCGAGCACCGAGATCACCCCCTGCTGAACTCGCGCAGAACCCGCCCGCTGCGCTCGCCCGTGTTTCTTCCGTGCTCCGTGACGGTGCGGCCGTTGACGATCGTCGCTGCGTAGCCCGACGCATTGACGCGGAAACGCCCTGACCCGTGCGGGAAGTCGTTCACGTACTCAGGATAGGCAATCTGCAGCGACGAGGCGTCGAACACGTTGACGTCGGCGAACTTGCCCGGTGCGAGCGTCCCGCGGTCGACGAGACCGAGGACGCCTGCGGATTTCTGGGTGATCTTGTGCACCGCCTGCTCCAGCGCGGCAGTGCCCCGCTCACGCACCCAGTAGGAGAGGTAATGGGTGGTGGCATCGGCGTCGCAGATCTGGCCGGCATGCGCACCCGCGTCGCCGAGGCCCGGGATGATGCTGTCGAGGTTCAGGAACGCGGGCATTGCATCCATGTTCCGGCTGAAGAACCAGACGTTGAAGAGCTCGCGCCCCTCGCTCTCGATGAGCCGGTCGATCACCAGCTCCACCGGAGACACGCCCTTCTCGGCGGCCAGTTCGGCGACGGACTTGCCACCCTCCATGTGGTAATCCGGCACCTCACCCTGACCGAGCGGGTGCACGAGGTTTGCGTCGTACCAGAGGCCGCGCGCCTTGCCCTCCTCGACGAGACCGGCACGGGTGGCATCGTCCTTGAGTGCCTCGAGGCGCAGTGCGAGCGTGGGCATCTGCATGAGCGCCTTCCAGCGCGGCCCCGCGACAGGCGGGACCTGCTGGAGACCCATGAGGGTGCCGCTCGGGCGGATCTGGGACACGCCGGTCACGCGCCCGTGGTTCGCCCGCATGTCGTCGATCCGGCCACCCCAGAACTCGACGGGGCCCTGCCCCGTACCGTTCCCGACGCCTGTGGAGAACAGCACGTCGCCGGCGGTCTCGGCCATCGTGCGCAGCAGGTCCATCTCGTGGTCCATCTTCGTGGCGAAGTCCATGACGGCCTGGAAGATGCCGCCACCGGCGCGGTTCATGCCCTCGGCCATCGCCACGTACTCGTCCACCGGGGCGTAGGTGCCGGGCACCTTGCGGCCGTCCGGCACGGTGTGCAGCAGGATGCGCGACGTGGAGAAACCGACTGCCCCGCCCGCAACGGCCTCGGCCATGATGTCGCGCATGAGAGCGAGTTCGTCCGGGGTTGCAGTGCTCCCCTCGTCCATCGACCTGTCCCCCATGGCGTGGTATCGCACTGCGCAATGGCCGACGAGGCCGACGACGTTGAGTGCGGGGCTCATGCGCTGCACGGAGTCGAGGTACTCCGGGTAGGTGTGCCAGTCCCACGGGAGCCCGTCGAGGATCGCCTGGCGCGGGATGTCCTCCACGCTCTCCATGAGCTCGGCCAGGTAGGCACGGTTCTGCGGAGTCACCGGCGCGAACGAGACGCCGCAGTTCCCGATGAGGGCCGTTGTTACTCCCTGCCATGAGGACGACGTCATCAACGGGTCCCACCCGATCTGGGCGTCGAGGTGGGTGTGGAGATCCACGAAGCCCGGCGTGACCGTGAGTCCGCGCGCATCGACCTCCGTGACCGCCGCGGCATCGGCAAGATCTCCGATCGCCGTGATGCGGTCGCCATCGACCGCCACATCCGCCACGAAGCCTGCTGCGCCGGTCCCGTCGATGACGGTGCCCCCGCGAATCACCATGTCGTGTGCCATTTGTCCCCCGGTGCTCGTTGCGGCCGCGCCCCGGCCGTGCCCGCATCCTATTTCGGGTTCAGGCCCCATCCCCGACGGGAGCCGTGAACTGGGACCTGTACAGCCTGTGGTACGCACCACGGGCCGCCAGGAGCTCCTCGTGGGAGCCCTGCTCCACGATGGCGCCGTTCTCCATGACCAGGATCACCGTGGCGTCCCTGATGGTCGAGAGGCGGTGGGCGATCACGAACCTGGTGCGCTCTGCCCGCAGGTTGTGCATGGCCTTCTGGATGAGCACCTCGGTGCGGGTGTCCACCGAACTCGTCGCCTCGTCCAGGATGAGGATCGACGGGTCGGAGAGGAACGCGCGGGCGATCGTCAGCAGCTGCTTCTCCCCCGCGCTCACCGCCGCGCTCTCGCCGTCCAGCACGGTCTCGTACCCGTCGGGCAGGGAGTGGACGAAGCGGTCCACGTAGGCCGCCTTCGCGGCGGCGAGCACCTCCTCGCGCGTGGCCGTGGGTCGTCCGTACGCCAGGTTGTCGTAGATGGTCCCGTTGAACAGCCACGTGTCCTGCAGCACCATCCCGATGCTCCCGCGAAGTTCCCGCCTCGGCATGGAGGCGATGTCGCGGCCGTCCAGGAGGATGCGGCCGTCGTTCAGTTCGTAGAACCGCATGATGAGGTTGACGAGCGTCGTCTTGCCCGCGCCGGTCGGCCCCACGATCGCGACCGTCGTGCCCGGCTCGGCCACGAAGGAGAGACCCTCGATGAGCGGTGTGCCGGGCACGTACGAGAACGAGACATCCTCGAACTCGACCCGTCCGGTGACGGGGAGGGGTGCCACGGCCGGCATGTTCGGCGACTGTTCCTCGGCGTCGAGGAGCTCGAAGACGCGCTCCGCCGACGCCACACCCGACTGCAGCACGTTGAACATGGAGGCCGTCTGGGTCAGCGGTTGGGTGAACTGGCGCGAGTACTGGATGAAGGCCTGCACATCACCGAGGCCCATGGAGCCCGACGACACCTTCAGCCCGCCGATGACGGCGATCGCGACATAGTTCAGGCTGCCGATCCACATCATCGCCGGCTGGATCGAACCCGAGATGTACTGGGCCCCGTAGCTCGCCCCGAACAGTTCCTCGTTCATCACGGCGAAACGTTCCTCGCTGTCACGCTGCCTGCCGAAGACCTTGACCACTGCGTGGCCGGTGAAGGTCTCCTCGATGAGGCCGTTCAGCTGGCCCGTGGTGCGCCACTGGTCGATGAACTTCGCGCGCGACCTCGCGGCGATCTTCTTCATCGTGGCCATGGACGACGGGATCACGAGGAGGGCCACGAGCGCGAGCTGCCACGAGACCGTGAACATCATCACGATGACGCCGACCATGGTGAGGAGGGATGTGATGAGCTGGCTGAGGGACTGCTGGAGGCTCTGGCTGATGTTGTCGATGTCGTTCGTGGCGCGGCTCAGCAGCTCGCCCCTCGAGTGACGGTCGATGTACGAGAGAGGCAGGCGGTGGATCTTCTCCTCGACCTCCGAGCGCAGGGTGTACATCGTGCGCTGCACGACCCCGGCGAGCAGGTACGCCTGGCCGTAGGAGAACAGGTACGACAGGACGTAGACACCGATCGCCACGAAGAGGGTGTTGTGCAGTTTCGAGAAATTGATCCGTGACGGGTCCCCGTACTTGATGAGGGGCTCGGTCAGGATGTTGGTGGCATGCCCGAGGATGCGCGGCCCGGACACCACGAACGCCACGCTCGCCACGGCCATCACGAGGATGAGAATGACGAGGGGGCCCTCCGCCGAGAGGAGGCGCACCAGGCGCCTGGTGGACTGGCCGAAGTTCTGGGACTTCTCGGTGGGGATGCCGACCGTGTTCCACCGGCCGCTGCGCATTTCCGTGACGGACGCACCGGGATTCGCCGGTGCGGCGCCGGTGCCGTTGCCCTTGGCGCCGCTCATACGGTCTCCTCCTCGTTGATGGAGGCCTGCGACTCGACGATTTCCAGGTAGGTGGGGCAGGTCGACAGCAGTTCGTCATGCGTCCCGATACCCACGGCCTCACCGTCCTCGAGCACGAGGATGCGGTCCGCGCTGCGGATCGTGGACACGCGCTGGGCCACCACGATCACCGCGGCGTCTCTCACCTTCGGCGCGAGGGCCGCGCGGAGCCGGGCATCCGTGGCCAGGTCGAGCGCGGAGAACGAGTCATCGAACAGGTAGATGTCCGGGCGCCTCACGACGACACGGGCGATGGCGAGACGCTGGCGCAGCTCCACCGCCAGTTCCTCTGCCACGGCATCGGCACTGCCCCGGAGTGTCGTGCTGACCTCAGAGGCCTGACCGTCATCGTAAGGATGCTTTGCGGCCACGCAGCGAACCGCAGCCTCACCCTGCACCTCGACGAAGTGCTCGAACTGCTCCACATCGAACAATGCCTGCGCCGTATCGCGGATCTGCCACACCACGACGGCGGCAATTTCGATCGGGTTGCCGAGCAGATCGTTGACCTTCAGCGTCTTGCCGTTGAGGTTGTGCGCGCGCAGCGAGATCCGGCGTTTGACGGTGAAGGGGTTGGTCCACCAGAAGCCGGAGCTGCGCACCGTTCCGCGATAGCGGCCGAACAGGATCAGCGCGCGCCCCATGTTGGGCTCGACGATGAAGAAACCGATCGAGAGCAGCACGAAGCACACCAGCAGCACGAAACCCGTCAACACTGCGGCGAGTTGTTCATCCTTGCTGACGCCGTGACCGGAGGCGGCGGCGAACAGCAGCACCGCGAGGCCCAGCGAGAGAAACCAAGGCAGCAGCATCAGATAGCCGGACAGAGCCTTGAAC
>SXYT01000024.1 GCA_005788205.1 Actinomycetota bacterium
CGGCCGCGTGGTCGAGTACCGCGGCACCTACACCCAGTACAAGCGTGCCCGCGCGGAGGACGAGGCACGCCTGGCGAAGAAGGCGGTGATGCAGGCCAAGGAGGTCGCCCGCCTCCAGGAGGTCGTCGACCGCTTCGGCGCGAAGGCGACAAAGGCCGCGATGGCGCACAGCATCGAGAAGCGCATCGCGCGAATCGAGTCCGAGGGAGTCGGCCCCGTGCGCCGCGACCGCAAGATGAACGTGAGATTCCCCGATCCGCCCCAGGCCGGCGAGACGGTCATCAAGGCATCGGGACTGTCGAAAGCCTACGGCGGTCCTGCCGTGTTCGAGGACGTCGCGTTCGACCTCGGCCGCGGGGAGCGGCTGCTCGTGCTCGGCCTGAACGGTGCCGGCAAGACATCCCTCCTGCGCATCCTCGCGGGGGAGACCGCCGCCAACCTCGGCCACTTCGAGTGGGGCCACAACGTGAGCACCGGGTATTTCGCCCAGGAACACGACCTGCTGGATGCGCACCAGTCGCTGCTGTGGCACATGCGCCGGGAGCTGCCGGGCGGGAGTGGGCTCACCGAGACCCAGTTGCGCGCGTTGCTCGGCATGTTCGGCCTGCAGGGCGAGAAGGTCTTCCAGGATTCCGGCACGCTCTCGGGGGGCGAGAAGACGAAACTCGCGCTCGCGATGCTGATGGTGGGCCGCAACAACGTGCTGCTGCTGGACGAACCGACGAACAACCTGGACCCTGCCAGCCGCGAGGCGGTGGCCGGCGCGCTCGAGACGTGGAAGGGGGCAATCATCATGGTCAGCCACGACACCGAGTTCGTGCGGCACCTCCAGCCCACGAAGGTGCTTCTGATGCCCGACGGCCAGGTGGACTACTTCAGCGACGACTGGCTAGAGCTCGTCAGCCTGGCCTGAATGGGGACCCGCCACCCCGCGGTTGGTACTTTCGGGAAGATGAAGTACGGAATCTTTGGTGGTGCGGTCAACGGAGGAACGGTCGACGACGTCGTTGCCGAGGCGAGGTCGGCGGAGGCCGACGGTTTCGCCAGCTACTGGGCACCGAACATCTTCGGCCATGATGCACTCACGTGCCTGGCGATCGTCGGCCGTGAGGTGCCGCGCATCGAACTGGGTACCTCGGTCGTGCCCACGTACCCGCGCCATCCGCACGCGATCGCCCAGCAGTGCCACACGGTGGCCGCTGTCTCCGGCAACCGTCTGACTCTCGGCATCGGTCTCAGCCACAAGATCGTCATCGAGAACATGCTCGGCATGAGCTACGACAAGCCCGTGCGCCACCTCCGTGAGTACCTGAGCGTGCTGATGCCGATCTCGCGCGGCGAGACGGCCCACTTCGACGGCCAGGACTACCGCGTGCACGCCCGTGTCGATGCCAAGGGCTCGACGGGCTTCGGCGTGGTCGTCGCCGCCCTCGGCGAGCAGATGCTCCGCGTCACCGCGGCCATGGCCGACGGGACCCTCACGTGGTGCACCGGCCCGGCCACGCTCTCCGGGCACACCATCCCCACCATCACGCGTGCCGCCGAGGAACTGGGACGTCCCGCCCCGCGCGTCATCGCGGCACTCCCGGTGTGCGTGACCACGGACAAGGCAGCGGCCGCCGAGCGCGCGGCGCAGGTGTTCGCCGTCTACGGGACCCTGCCCAGCTACCGCGCCATGCTGGACAAGGAGGGCGCGGCGGGCCCGGCTGACATCGCGATCACCGGGTCAGTCGCGGAGGTGCAGGACCGCGTGGCCGCCCTCGCCGCCATCGGGGTCACCGACTTCGCTGCCGTCGAGTTCGGCGGCACCCCCGACGAGGCGGCGCAGACCCGCGACGCACTCAAGGGTCTGCTGTAGCGACCGTGGCGGGGGAAGGTGCGCCCGTGCTGTCCGTGACGAGGGACGACGGGGTCGTGCTCGTCACCATCGACAACCCGCCGGTCAACCTGTTTGATCTCGCTCTCTACCCGGCGATGGTGAGGGTGTCGGACGACCTCGCGGCAGACGACTCGGTGCGCGCCGTCGTGCTGGCGTCAGCGAACCCGGATTTCTTCATCGCACACTTCGACGTGTCGCTCATCCTCACCCTCCCGCGGGACATGGGTGCCCCGCGCACTCTGAGCGACTTCGACCGCATGTGCGAGAACTTCCGCACCATGTCCAAGCCCACGATCGCCGCGATCGACGGCCGCGTCGGCGGCGGCGGCAGCGAACTCACCCTGGCCTGTGACATGAGGTTCGCCTCGCCGCGTGCGGTGTTCAGCCAGCCCGAGGTCGCTCTCGGGATCCTCCCCGGAGGGGGCGGGACTGTCCGTCTGCCGCGCCTCGTCGGGCGGAACCGCGCGCTGGAGGTGGTGCTCGGTTGCGAGGACATCGATGCCCGCACCGCGGAGTCGTGGGGCTGGGTCAACAGGGTCGTGGACGACCCGTTCGCGCACGCGATGATGCTCGCCCGCAGGATCGCGGCGTTCCCCCCGGCGGCAGTGAGGGAGGCAAAGGAGTCCGTGCTGCGCGCCGACACCGGGGTGGAGGAGGCACTGCTCGCCGAGTCGGCGGGTTTCAACCGTCTCCTCGGTGACCCCCGTGCGCAGTCTGCGATGACGAACTTCCTCGCGCGCGGGGGCCAGACACGCGAGGGCGAGTTGAGGCTCGGCGAACTCGCCACCGAGCTCGGCGACTGACAAGACTGTCGCCCATGACGACACTGTTCGACGAGGTCACGTTCGCCCACGGGCCGGCCATGGCCAACCGGTTCATGCTGGCCCCGCTCACCAACCAGCAGAGCCACGAGGACGGCACGCTCTCGGACGCCGAGTTCAAGTGGCTGACGATGCGTGCCGAGGGCGGGTTCGGGCTCACCATGACATGTGCCGCGCACGTGCAGGCGGTCGGCAAGGGGTTCTCCGGTCAACTGGGGATCTTCGGCGACCAGCACCTGGACGGGCACCGCCGACTCGCCCACGAGATCAAACGGCACCACAGCCTGGCGATCGTGCAGCTGCACCACGCGGGCAACCGCTCCCCGAAGGACCTCATCGGAACCGATCCCGTGTGCCCGAGCGACGACCCGGAGACCGGCGCGCGCGCCCTCAACACGGCCGAGGTCGAGCAACTGGTCGAGGATTTCGTGGCTGCCGCGGTGCGGGCCGAGCAGGCCGGGTATGACGGCGCGGAACTGCACGGGGCGCACGGGTACGTGATCGCCCAGTTCCTCTCGCCGGAACTGAACCGGCGCACCGACCGCTACGGCGGCTCACTCGAGAACCGCACCCGGGTCCTCTTCGAGATCATTGATGGCGTCCGTGCCCGGACCAGCGCCTCGTTCAACCTCTCCGTGCGGCTGTCCCCGGAACGCTTCGGCCTGCGCACTGCCGAGATGCTCGAGACCTACTCGCGCCTCGTCGCGGAGGAAAAGATCGATTTTGTCGACATGTCGTTGTGGGACGCCACAAAGACGGGGGTCGAAGAGGGGTTCACGGACATCCGCCTGATCGACCTGTTCGCCGGGATCGAGCGAGGCCCGGTCCGACTGGCTGTGGCAGGCAAGCTCTACTCGGCGGCCGACTGCAGGTTCGCGGTCGAGAGTGGTGCGGATTTCGTGGCTGTCGGGCGCGGAGCGATCCTGCACCATGACTTCCCGCGCCTCGCGGCGGCAGACCCTGGCTTCACCGTCAGAAGCCTGCCGGTGACGCGCGGGACGCTCCGCGAGGAGGGCCTGTCCGACATGTTCATCGGGTACATGGGCAACTGGAAGGGTTTCGTCGCCGACTGAGGGCCGAACCTGCCGGTGCAGAACCGGGAAACATTGAAGGGCCCCCTTGCGGGGGCCCTTCTCTCGTTGGTGGTGAGGTCTTGGCGTCAGCCGTTGATCGGCGGGAACACCTTCGGCAGGACCATGCTGCACGGGACCTTCATGCCGGCCGGGGGCGCCGCGAGAGCGGTGCACCACGCCTCCGCCTTGGAGCCGAGAATCTTCTCGGCATCCGAGGCGGACTTGGTCTCGATCAGTTTCTGGCAGTCGGCCTGCGGGAACCCGATGGCTCCACATGCGCGGTTGAATTCCGCTGACTTGCTGAACCTGCCCTGGCTCTGCTGCTGGCCACCCTGCTTGATGTCGGAGTTCGGCTGCTGTTGCTGGATGAACTGCTTGTTCTCCTGCTGGGACTTGTCCATCTCCTCGTTGAATTCCTTGTCCTCGGCCATCTCCTCGGCAAGATCCTCGTCACCCTCGGCGGCGAGCGCCGAGATGTATTCCACGCGGTACTCGCGCATCTTCGGGAGCTTCACGCCCGTGGCCCGCTTCACCACGACGCGGTAGAGGACGACGCCGTCCATCCAGATCTCGTCCTCGTCCATGGCGGGGAGGGAGAAGATGAGACGGCCGCCGCGGGTCCTGCCGGCATCGAACTCCTCCCAGGAGTCCGGGTCATCCTCGTCGAAGTTGATCTCCAGACGGGCCGAGACGTTCTTGTTCTTCGGCGAGACCGTCACGAGGATCTCGCAGTCGTCCTCGTCGGCGCCTTCCACGTGCTCCCCGTCTGCGCAGTCACCGGTGAGCAAGACCTTCACGGTCGCGGGCTTGGCTGCTGCGGACAGCGGCGCAGCATCGACTGCCGCGATCATTGTGATGCCCGCCACGACGGCGAGCAGGTTGCGGATTTTCATTGGGTCCCTCCCGACGCGGGGGACCGGATGCCCACCCGCAGGCTGAACTCTATTCGGCACAGGACGGATGTCAACTAGCCGATTTTTCCCCGCCGGGACAGGGTCAGCGCAGGCTGAGGGGTGTGCCGACCTTGACCAGGTCGAAGAAGTCGTTTCCCTTGTCGTCCACCACGATGAAGGCGGGGAAGTCCTGCACCTCGATGCGCCACACGGCCTCCATGCCGAGTTCCGCGTACTCGAGCACCTCGACCTTGGTGATGCAGTCCAGGGCGAGCCGCGCGGCCGGGCCGCCGATCGAACCGAGGTAGAAGCCCCCGTGGTCGCGGCACGCCTCGGTCACCTGGCGGGAGCGGTTGCCCTTGGCGAGCATCACGAACGACCCGCCCGCGGCCTGGAACTCGGCGACGTAGCCGTCCATGCGGCCTGCGGTCGTGGGGCCGAACGACCCGGAGGCCATCCCCTCGGGGGTCTTCGCCGGGCCGGCGTAGTACACGCAGTGGTCCTTCAAATACTGGGGGAGCCCCTGCCCGGCGTCGAGGCGCTCCTTCAGCTACGCGTGCGCGAAGTCGCGCGCCACGACCATCGGGCCGGTCAGCAGCACGCGCGTCTTCACGGGGTGGCGCGAGAGCGTGGCGCGGATCTCGTCCATCGGGCGGGTCAGGTCGATGTGCACGACCTCGTCGCTGAGTTCCTCGTGGGTCACCTCCGGCAGGAAGCGCGCGGGGTCGGTCTCGAGCGCCTCGACGAAGATGCCGTCCTTCGGGATCTTGCCGAGGGCCTGGCGGTCCGCGCTGCACGACACCGCGAACGAGAC
>SXYT01000124.1 GCA_005788205.1 Actinomycetota bacterium
ACGCACCGCACGTGAAGGCGACCGTGGTGATGCCCGGGCACATCGGCACGAACATCGTCATCAACTCCGGGAAACTCCACGGCACCGATCCGAAGGAGATGAACAGCGAGGCACTTGAGGAGGTTCGCCAGCGCATGTCGCGCAACCTGCGGATGGACCTGAGCAGCGTCAGCGACGAGGACATCAGGGTGGGCATCATCGCCCAGCAGGAGGGCTTCCGCGACAACGCACCGACCACGGCCGCCGAGGCAGCAGACGTGATCCTCGCCGCCGTGATGGCGGACGAGTGGCGCGTGCTCATCGGCGAGGACGCGAAGGTGCTCGACGAGGAGGTCCGCAAGGACCCGTGGAACGCGTACGAGCCCGCCTTCGTGGACAAACTGCACGCACGCGGGCAGTTCCTGAACCTGGTCCGGCCCGCCACAGAGGAGAACAAGTGAGCACCACCCTGCACGGCACCATCAAGCCCGGCTTCGAGGCGGTGGGGGAGGCGTTCCTCGCGAACTTCGCGGACGGGTTCGAGGTCGGTGCGTCCGTCTCCGTGGTGCACAGGGGCGAGACCGTCGTCGACATCTGGGCCGGCCACACGGACCTCGACCGGACCACGGAATGGCAGCGCGACACGATCACGAACGTGTGGTCGAGCACCAAGACGATGATGTTCCTCGTGCTCCTCGAGCTCGCCGACAAGGGCGCTCTCTCCCTGCACGACCCCGTGCGCGCCCACTGGCCGGAGTTCGCCGCGAACGGCAAGGAGTCCGTGACCGTCGCCCACCTGATGGCCCACACCGCCGGCCTGCCGGGGTGGGACCGCCCGATGCAGCCGTCGGACTTCTACGACCACGACCTGTGTGCTTCCGCTCTCGCCGCCCAGGCGCCGTGGTGGGAGCCCGGCACAGCGAGCGGTTACCACGCGATCTCGCAGGGCTACCTCATCGGCGAGCTGGTGCGCCGCGTGACGGGGGTGTCGCTCGGGACCTACTTCCGCACCACCTTCGCAGAGCCGCTCGGCGCCGACTTCCACATCGGCACGCCGGCGGAGTGCGACGCACGCATCTCGAACGTGATCCCGCCCGCACCGCTGGCTCTCGGCGGGGCAGACCCGGGGTCAATCCCCGTCCGCACGTTCGGCAACCCCGTGATCGACGCGGCACAGTCCTGGGAGACGGGCTGGCGACGCTGCGAGAGCGCGGCGGCGAACGGTCACGGCAACGCGCGGTCGCTCGCGCTCCTTCAGTCCATCGTGTCCCACGGCGGCGAGGCCGGCGGACGGCGCTTCCTCGGCGCCGCCGGCGTGGAGCGCTTGTTCGAGGTGCAGGCCGAGGGCACGGACCTCGTGCTCGGCATGCCGGCGAAGTTCGGCATGGGGTACGGGCTCAACTCCGAGAACGTCCCGATCAGCCCCAACCCGCGCGCCTGCTTATGGGGCGGATGGGGCGGGTCGCTCGTGGTGAACGACCTCGACGCGCAGATGACGTTCGCCTACGTGATGAACCGGATGGGTGCAGGCACGGTGGGGGACCTGCGCTCCGCCGGGCCGCTGATGGCCACCTACGCCGCTATCGGCTGAGCCGCCACGTCGCGATCTCGAACGCCCCGAGGCTGACGGCGAACCCGTCCCCGCCGCGCGCGAGTTCCGGCCCGGTCCCGTCCTCCATCACGCCGCACGGCACGGCACGGGAGAATCCGGCGAGGGCGAAGGAGCCGCCGCACCTGCCGCCCGTGGTCTCCCACGCGCGCAGGATGACGTGACCCGACCCGTCGTCAGCGGGCTTGAGCGCACTCACGAGCGCGCCCGGGACGGACCATGTCAACGGCTCGGCGGGCAGCGAGGGCTCACCGGTGACAACGCGCACCGGGTGCGCAGCCATCTCAGCCTCCTCCTCCAGCGCGGCGACATCGAGACCGCCGTCCAGCACGCGCACCGACCACCCGATCTGCTGCCTTCCGCGGTCGGCCTCCGGGTCCGGGAAGCGGGGCGAGCGCAGCAACGTGAGCTGAACCGCGTCGTTGCGCGTGTCGTAGCCGCGCGGCCCGTCGCCGAGGACGGCGACGCCGAACCTCGGCTCGGCGACCGCGACCCACCTGTGCGCGCAGACCTCGAAACGGGCCACGTCCCAGGAGGTGTTCGTGTGGCGGGCGCGGTGCACGTGGCCGAACTGCGTCCCGCACACGGCATCGTGCGAGTGGATGTCCGTGGGCAGGCGCCACTGCAGGCGCGTCTCGCTCTCGTGCCAGTCGGCGTCCATCACGGCGTCCAGGCGGCCGCCGGCCGTCAGCGACCACCGCACCGTCCAACGCGAGTCCGCCGTGGCATGGACGCACGTGACCGTCGCGCGCAGGGGGCCCGCTTCGGTGACCTCCGGTGGCGCGACCGACGGCACGAACTCGGGCGTCCTGTCCGCGTCCGACATGTCGATGTCCCAGTTGTCGTACTCCGCAGGGGTGTCCTGCCGCAGCAGGAAGCCGGCCAGGTCGTCACCGGGGATCACGTCACGGTCCCCGTGCCGCAGCGACACGATCGCGCCGTTGCTGCCGATCTTCACGGACACAGCACCGCACGACATCGTGACCTCGCCGTCGTGCTGCCGGACGGTGACGGGCGCCCCCGTTCCCCCGGTCGGCGCGCCGTCGGCGCGGGCCCAACCGAAAGGCGGCACGTCGGCATGCGCCGGCCCGTCCGGGGTGTCCACCACGCCGCGGAACCGGACCGACGACGGGTTGGCCACGTGGGCCCCGCCACCTGTTGTGCCGAGCAGGCCGGGGAGCACGGCATCAATCTCCGCGGCCACCGCCGAGTGCTCGGCCTCTGCGTCACGGTGGACCCACGCGATCGACGACCCGGGGATGATGTCGTGGAACTGCTGCGTGAGGACGCGCTGCCACCATTCATCCATGCCGGAGGGCCGGGTGCCCGCGAGCGCGGCCCATGCCTCCGTCTCGTGGAGCAGCTGCTCGCTGCGCCTGTTGCCCTGCTTGGTGCCGACCTGCGTGCTGTAGGTGCCGCGGTGCTTCTCGAAGTACATCTCGCCGGTCCACACGGGTGCGCTGCCGCCGTACTCCGCCATCGAGCCGGCGAAGAAGTCGGAGACGCGGCCCATGGTCACCCGCGGCACGCCGGCGAGGTCGGCGGCCAGCCGTGCCCGGTCGACCATCGCCTGCGTGGGCCCGCCGCCGCCGTCACCGTGCCCGTAGAGCACGAGCGACGACGACGCACCGACATGATCGGAGAAGTTGCGCGAGGCGAAGCGGAGCTGCGACGGGGTGACCAGGGCGTTGTAGGTGTCGACGGGGGAGAAGTGCGTGAACACCCTGGTGCCGTCAAGACCCTCCCACCAGAACGTGTGGTGGGGGAACCGGTTCGTCTCGTTCCAGCTGAGCTTCTGCGTGAAGAACCAGCGTGCGCCGCCGAGGGTCACGATCTGCGGGAGCGCCGCGGGGTAGCCGAAGTCGTCGGGCAGGAACGCGCCGTCGCAGCGACGCCCGAACCACCCCGAGAACGCACGCTGGCCCTGCACCATCTGGCGCAGCAGGCTCTCGCCGTCGGGCAGGTTGAGGTCCGTCTCCACCCACATGCCGCCGACCGGCTCCCACCGGCCCTCCGCGACGAGCTCCTTGATGCGGGCGAACATCGCCGGGTCGTCCTCTGCGACCCACGCGTAGTGCTGGGCCTGGCTGTGGCAGTACACCATGTCGGGGTTGCGCTCCAGCAGGTGCACGGCGTTCGCGAAGGTGCGCAGGGCCTTGCGCCGCGTCTCGCGCACGGGCCACAGCCACGCGGTGTCGAGGTGGGCGTGGCCCGTGGCGGTGATCCTGTGCGCGGCCGGCCCGTTGCCGGTGCCGAGGACGCCGCGCAGGGCGGCGCGCGCCGCCTCCGCGGTGCCGGGCGTGTCGTTGACGTCGAGCGCGTGGGCCGCCGCATCGAGCGCGGCGAAGAGACGCCCGTGCATCGTGTCGGTGGGGTCGGTGTCGAGCGCGAGGTCGATCACTGCATGGAGCTCGGTGGCGAGCGACTGGACGGTGGGGTCGAACGCAGCGAGCGAGGCGCGGCGCAGGGTGTAGAGAGGCGCCGCCGGGGCCGTGGTGGGGTCACCGAAAGGCGTCGGTCCGTAGCCGTGCGCATGGCCCGCGATGATCGGTGTCGCGGCGGCCTCGACCCACAGCTCCACTGTGGCGCCCTCCGGGTGGGTCCCCATGTCCACTGCGCGCCTGTCGGGCTGCACGGCATGCACGATGCGGCCGTCGCGCCATGCGAGACCCTCGACCTGGAACCCGTCGCCGCGGCCGGTGAAACCGAGGTCGATGACGGCGTGCAGCGTCCTGCCCGCCAGGTGCGCGGGGACAGTGGCAGTCAGGCGGAACCAGCGCGAGTGCCAGGGCCTGCCCCACTTCGTGCCGATCGCGACGGGCGCACGTGGCGCCGCGACGGCGGCGGAGTGGGTCACGGGGTCGAACGTCTCCTCCGTCGCCTCGACCACGAAGTCGATGCCGTCCGTGTGGACGAAGCTCTGCACGCGCTGGTCGAGCAGGCGCTGCGCGCGCTGCATCGCCGGTGCCGTGATGCGGTGTGCCATTGTCCCCCCGGGTCGCTGCGGACCCCGAGACTAGGCGAGAGCACCCGTGCGGTCAGGAGGCCCGGGAGAAGAGGTCCGCGTCCGAGAGATAGAAGGGGATCCGTCCGGCCTGCCCGTTCTCGATCTCGTACGTGCGGACCGGCGTCGGCCGCGACGGCTCCTCTGGCACTGCCGGGGAGCTCAACAGGCCCGCGGCAAGCCGCCAGTCACGGCGCGCCATCAGCGTCGCGAACAACGAGATCGCCACGAACATGACGGTCGCCCGGGGCCCGTTGCCGCTTGCCAGGTACACGCCGATGGCGACCGCTGTTCCGTACGCGCCGATGGTCTGGACGACTGCTGCTGTCTTCATGACTCAATGGTCGCGCGGGCATGTGGACTCCGGATGAAACGAGGGACAACTGGCGGCGAAGTGACGGAGAATCTCAGTCGGCGCGGCCGAGGTGCTCGCGGAGCCACTCGATGACGCCGGGGTTCGGCCGCCTGATGCTGCCCGAGTCGGCGTTCTCGGCGAGGTCGTACTGGCTGGGGGTCCCCTGGCTCAGCTGCAGGTCGGTCGCCCACTTCATCAACTGGCCCTGCGCGTCGTGCGCGAACGTGAACTCCGGTGGCCCTGCCCGGTGCCACACGTCGTCGTGGCCCAGGTCGAACCGGACCACGTCGTCCCGCCAGAAGATCTCGAACACCTTGTCCAGCCAGGACCGGTGCTTCGGGTGATTGATCGGCACGAGCACCTCCACCCGCAGGTCGAGGTTGCGCGTCATCATGTCGGCCGAACCGATGAGGTACAGCGGCCCACCGTCATCGGACCCGTGGGCGAAGCGGTAGATGCGCGAGTGCTCCAGGAACCGCCCGAGCACGGACCGCACCCGCACGTTGCGCCCCTCGAGGCCGGCGAGGCTCATCGAGCACATGCCCCGGATGAGGAGGTCAATGTGGACGCCCGCCTCGGCGGCCATGCGCAGTGCACGGATCATCTCCTCGTCGACCAGGGAGTTCATCTTCATGGAGATGCGCCCCTCTGCGCCGAGCGCGGTCTCGCGCGCGACGAGCCCGAGGAAGCGCGCACGGAGGTCGGTGGGCGCCGTCACCAGCCGCCCGAACTCGGGTGTCCGGGAGAAACCGGTGAGGAAGTTGAAGAGGTTCGCCACGTCCTCAGTGGTCTCGTCGTCGCAGGTGAAGAGGCCGATGTCCTCGTAGGTGCGGGCGGTCGTGGAGTTGTAGTTGCCCGTGCCGATGTGGGCGTACCGGCGCAGCCCGTGCTCCTCCTCGCGCACGACGAGAAGGCACTTCGCGTGGGTCTTCAGCCCGACCATGCCGTAGATGACGTGTGCGCCGGCGCGCTCCAGTTCGCGTGCCCACGTGACGTTGGTCTGCTCGTCGAAACGGGCTGTCAGCTCGATCAGCGCCGCCACCTGCACGCCGCGCTCGGCGGCCTCGATCAGGCTCCGGGCGATCGGGCTGTTGGCCGAGGTCCTGTAGAGGGTCGCCTTGATCGCTCGCACCGAGGGATCGGCGGCGGCCTGGCGGATGAACTCCTCCGTGGAGGTGGAGAACGACTCGTAGGGGTGGTGCACCATCAACTCACGGTGGCGCAGCACGCTGAAGAAGGACTCGCCGCGCTCCTCCGCCGCCGCGAGCCGCCCGGCGGTCACGGATGTCCACGTGCCGTCGTGCAGAGCGGGGTCGTTGACCCTGTGGATCTCCCACAGGTCGGCGCTGTCGACGATCCTGTCGTGCAGGTACACGTCGATGGGGTCCAGCTCGAGCTCCTCGATGATGAGGGCCAGCATCCGCGGGTCGATCGATTTCTCCGCCTCGAGCCGGACGGCATTGCCGAACCGCCTGCGCCGCAGCTCGAGTTCGACGGCGGCGAGAAGGTCCTCTGCCTCCTCTGCGTCGATGCTCAGGTCCGTGTTGCGGGTGACACGGAAGACGTGCGCACGCGAGACCTCCATGCCGGGGAAGAGCCTCCCGATCCGGTCGCTGATCACCTGGTCGAGCGGCACGAAGGTCCGGTCGCCCACGTCCACGAAGCGGTTGATGGTGGTGGGCACCTTGACCCGCGCGAACCGTTCCTCCCCGGAGTCGGGGTCAGTGACCATCACGCCGACACTGAGGGCCAGGTTCGAGATGTAGGGGAAGGGGTGGGCTGGGTCGACCGCGAGCGGCGTCAGCATGGGCAGGACGCGGGTCTCGAAGTAGGCGTCGAGGCTGGCCCGCTGCTCCTCGGTGAGCGCCCCGTCCGTCACGATCCTGACGCCGTGGTCGGCGAGCCCGTCGAGCACCCCGGCCAGGACGGCATCCCGCTCGGCGCACAGCCCGACCACCCGCGAGCGGATCAGCGACAGTTGCTCGGACGCCGTGAGGCCGTCGAAGCTGCGCGTGGTGACGCCCGCCTCCTGGCGGTCGTGGAGGGCCGCGACGCGCACCTGGAAGAACTCGTCCATGTTCGACCCGAAGATCGCCACGAACTTCAGCCGCTCCAGCAACGGGACAGATGTCTCACGGGCCAGGTCGAGTACGCGGGCGTCGAAATCGAGCCAACTAAGTTCTCGG
>SXYT01000125.1 GCA_005788205.1 Actinomycetota bacterium
CGACCCTCTCGCCGGCATCGGCCACGAGGACATCAAGATCCGCGAACTCGTCAACCGCCTCCGCACCGAGCCCGTCACCGAGGTCATCGTGTGCACCAGCAACAACACCGAGGGCGACGTCACCGCGCTCTACATCTCGCGCTGTCTCCGTCCGCTCGACATCTCCGTCACCCGCATCGCCAGTGGTCTCCCCGTGGGCAGCGACCTCGAGTTCGCCGACGAACTCACTCTCGGGCGGGCGCTCTCCAACCGGACCGTCATCGAGGACTGACCCCGGTCCCTCGTCTCAGTCGCGGCGGCCCGACTTGTGCGCCGCCACCGGTTGGGACGCATAGATGCCCTTCTGCCCGGTGCTGACGTACCCCGTCACGCACGCGACAGCCAGGAGAACCACGCCCGGCCCCCCGAACAATTCGATGCCGAGGAAGATCCCGGCAACGGGGGTGTTGAGCGCTGCGGACACCATGGTCACCGCACCGACCATCGCGAAGAGGGCCGGGTCACCGTCGAGGAAGTGACCGGTCGATGCACCGAGCAGTGCACCCGTCACGAACAGCGGGATGACCTCGCCACCGACGAAACCGGCACCGATGGACAGCGACGTGAGGAGGATCTTGACCGGCCACTGCCCCGCGACGGAACCGTCGAAGGCCTGGGAAGCAAGGTGCAGCGACAGGCCCTGGTAGTCCCGCCAGTCACCCAGCAGGACGATCGCGAGCAGCAGGGCTCCGCCGATCATCGGCCGCGCAGGCATCCACCGGACTGCCCGGGACAGGGTGTCGCGGATGAACCCGGTCAATGAGACGTAGCAAGCGGCAACCAGCCCGCAGGCCAGGCCGAGCACCGCGATGCGCCAGGTGATGCCGGGTGACCAGTCGAACGCAGGGAACGAGGCGTACTCCGCCCGTGACACGCCGGTGGCCCTCACCACTGCAGCCCCGATGATGCTCGCGGTGAAGGCCGGCACGATCGCCTCGTGGTCGACACGACCGGTCCGCTGCACCTCCAGGGCAAAGACCGCGCCGGCCACCGGCACACCGACGACTGAGCCGAAGCCACCGGCAATCGCGGCCACGAGCATGACTGCGCGGTCACGCTGGTCGAGGCCCAACCGTTTGCTCACGGGGTCCGTGATCCCCGCCGCCAACTGGAGAGCGGCACCCTCACGCCCGACTGACGCACCGCAGAGGTGCGAGATGGCGCTGCACACGAAGATGAGCACTGACATCCGCACCGGTATCCAGCGGCTGTGGGCGTGGATCTGCTCGATGATGAGGCCGGTGCCGCGCTCGAGACCTCTGCCCAGGTAGTGGTACGCCGAGCCCACGATGAGCCCCGCGACCGGGAGGAGCCAGATGAGCCACCGTTCCCCGTCGCGGGTCCGGGCAGTCCAGTCCAGTGCCTCGATGAACGCCGCCGACAGGAGGCCGGCGCCCGCCCCCACGAACGACGCGAGCACCACCCACCGTGCGACATGTGCCGCACGGTCGAGCAGTGCCCGGGTCACGTGGTTCTTCGGTTGGGTCAGAGTGCGCGGACGAGGATCGCGTCGCCCTGCCCGCCGCCGCCGCACAGCGCGGCCGCGCCGACACCGCCGCCGCGGCGACGGAGCTCGTGGAGGATGGTCAGCGCGAGACGATTGCCGCTCATGCCGATCGGGGGGCCGAGCGCGATCGCACCGCCGTTCACGTTCACGACCTCGTCGGTGATCCCGAGCTCCTTCATGGAGGCGATGCCGACCGCGGCGAACGCCTCGTTCAGTTCGAACAGGTCGATGTCCGAGACCTTCATGTTCGCCCGGTCGAGGGCGCGCAGGATGGAGCGCGCGGGCTGGTGCAGCAGAGAGGCGTTGTCCGGTCCTGCGACCATGCCGTAGCCGAGGATCTCGCCGAGCGGCTTCACGCCGCGGGCCTCCGCCGCCTTCTTCGACATCACGACGACTGCAGAGCCACCGTCGGAGATCTGGCTGGCGTTCGCGGCGGTGATCGTGCCCTCCTTGTCGAACGCGGGCTTCAGGCCACCGAGCGAGTCCATGGTGGTGTCCGCACGCACGCCCTCGTCGTTCTTCACCATGACGGGGTCACCCTTGCGCTGCGGGACACCTACCTCGACGATCTCGTCGGCCAGCTTGCCCGAGGCGATCGCGGCTGCTGCACGCTGGTTCGACTTCATCGCGGCGTCATCCTGCTGCTCGCGGGTGATGCCACCTGCCGCGTAGCGCTCGGTGCCGAGACCCATGAGGCACGCGTCGAACGCACACCACAGGCCGTCCTTGATGATCGCATCGGAAAGTTCCGTGTGGCCGTAGCGGAACCCGCCGCGCGCGCCCATCGCGAGGTACGGCGCGTTCGTCATGCTCTCCATGCCGCCGGCGACGACGATGTCAGCCTCGCCGGACTGGATCATCTGGTCGGCCAGGTAGATGGAGTTGAGGCCCGACAGGCACACCTTGTTGATGTTCACCGACGGGACGTTCATCGGGATGCCGGCTTTCGATGCGGCCTGGCGGGAGGGCACCTGGCCCTGCCCTGCCATCAGCACCTGGCCCATGATGACGTGCTCGACTTCCTCTGGCTTCACCCCGGCGCGCTCGAGCGCGGCCTTGATGGCAAAACCGCCGAGGTCAGCGGCGGAGAAGGATGACAGCGCACCGCTCATCTTGCCGATGGGGGTGCGGGCTCCTGCGACGATGTACGAACCGGCCATGTTGTGCCTCCTGGACAGGGCAACCGACGGTCGGATGCCACCCCGTCAGGCTAGGAGATGGTCCTGCTCGCCTCGCTATCGTCTCATGGATGGAAAAGATCCTTGAGGCCATCCAGAACGGCGCCACCGGTGACCAACTGGCCAGCATTCCCCTCCCGGGCTCCTATCGGGCGGCCCACGTCCTGAAGGGCGAACAAGGCATGTGGGAGGGAACCCCCTCCCAGGACAAGGACCCCCGCAAGTCCCTCCACATCGGGGAGGTTCCCATGCCGGAAATCGCGCCCGACGAGGTGGCGATCGCCGTCATGGCGTCCTCGATCAACTTCAACACCGTGTGGACCTCGATCTTCGAGCCCGTCAGCACCTTCGGCCCGATGGCCCGCCTCGGCCGCGAGAGCGAGTGGGCCAAGCGCCACGACCGCGACTACCAGGTCGTCGGTTCCGACGCCTCCGGTGTGGTGCTGCGCGTCGGCAGCGCCGTGCGCACCTGGAAGCCGGGCGACAAGGTCACCGTGCACTGCAACCACGTGGACGACCAGGACCCCTCGTCGCACGACGACTCCATGATGGGCTCCAACCAGCGCATCTGGGGTTACGAGACGAACTTCGGCGGTCTCGCTGACGTCGCGATCGTGAAGGCGAACCAGTTGATGCCGAAGCCCGCTCACCTCACGTGGGAGGAAGCCGCCGTGAACGCGCTGTGCAACAGCACCAGCTACCGCATGCTCGTGTCGAAGAACGGCGCGGCGATGAAGCAGGGCGACGTCGTGCTCATCTGGGGTGCCACGGGCGGCATCGGCGCCTATGCGGTGCAGTACGTGCTGAACGGCGGCGGCATCCCGGTGGGCGTCGTGTCGTCGCCCGACAAGGCGGACATCCTGCGCCAGATGGGCTGCGAGGCCGTCATCGACCGCAAGGCCGCGAACTACAGGTTCTGGAACGACGACAACACCCACAATGAGGGTGAGTGGCGCCGCCTGGGCGCGGACATCCGCGGGCTCGTCGGCGAGGACCCGGACATCGTGTTCGAGCACCCCGGCCGCAGCACGTTCGCTGCGTCCATGTACGTCGCGAAGAAGGGCGGCACCGTCGTCACGTGCGCGGCCACCAGCGGTTTCATGATGGAGTTCGACAACCGGTTCTTCTGGATGCGCCTCAAGCGCCTCGTCGGCAGCCATTTCGCCAACTACAAGGAGGCGTACGAGGCGAACCGCCTGATCGCCAAGGGCATGATCCAGCCGGTCATGTCGCAGGTGTTCGACCTCGCACAGACGGGGGAGGCCGCGTACCAGGTGCACCACAACATGCACGAGGGCAAGCTCGGCGTCCTGTGCCTGTCGCCGCAGGAGGGACTGGGCGTGGACGACCACGAGCTGCGTGCCAAGGTCGCCGACAAGTTGACCTGGTTCCGCCGCTAGGCCCGCACAAGGAGACGACCATGCTTTTGACCGAGATTGACCATGTGGCCATCGCCGTGCGCGACCTCGAGGCCGCCATCGACTACTACAAGCGCGCATTCGGCGCCGAGGTCGAGCACCGCGAGACGGTGGAGAGCGACGGCGTCGAGGAGGCCCTGCTGAAGGTGGCCGAGAGTTACATCCAGTTGCTCACCCCGACCACGCCGGAGTCCCCGGTGGCCAAGGCCATCGAGAAGAGGGGCGAGGGCCTGCACCACATCGGCTACCGCGTGAAGGACTGCGCCGAGGCGCTCGCCGCCATGATCGCCGCCGGCGCCACCCCGATCGACAAGGCTCCGCGCCCCGGCAGCCGCGGCACCACCGTGGCCTTCATGCACCCGAAGGGCAGCTTCGGGACCCTCATCGAGCTCGTCCAGGAATAGACCCCGCCCACGATCACCGTCCTGTCCGAGGGATGGTCACGACGGCGTCGAACCCGCTTTCGAACCAGGGAATCAGCGCTGCCCCTGCACGGTGGTTGCGACAGTCGCGGGTGGCCGGTGTCTAGTAGAACGGCGCCGTGAGGGAAGTTCTCTGGCCGCTCGCAGCATTCCTGTTCGGCATCGGTGCCGCCCGTCGCGCTCGCCTCGTGATCGCCGATGTCCACTTCCGCGGCACCGGGTTCTTCTACGGAACCGTCAACACGAAACCGGGGTTCCCGGTCGTCGTCGCACTCCTGAACGCCGCCGTGGTCTACGGGGTCACGCAGAGGCTCACCGGTCTCGTGGCGACGTTCGCCTTCCTGCTCTTTGCCACGAACGTCCTGCAGCAGGTGTTCGTGGACATCGACACCCATCTCCTCCCCGGGGCGCGCTCGCGCGGCGCAGCCGCCACCGGGCTGTTTCTTCTGTTTCTCGCCTCGTCGGTGCAGTCCGAATGGTCACGATGGTGGTGGGCAATCCTCGGTGCATGGGTGTCGTGGGCGGTGATGCGGGCCTTCCGGTTCCTCTCCCGGGGAGACCTGGGCGGCGGTGACGTGACGTTCGCGATGATGACCGGGCTGCACCTCGGTTGGCTCGCCGTCGGCAACGTGCTGATCGCGCTGATGCTCGCCTTCGTGCTGGCTGGGGTCCAGGCCATCGTGGTGCTGATCATCCGTCGGGACCGGCGCCATTTCTTCGCGTTCGGGCCGTCCCTCGGAGCCGCCGCCCTGCTCACCGTGGTCTTCGAGGCGAGCCTGCGCGCGTACGTCGGCGGCTGAACGCCCGCGTCTCCTCCCGACCTACCATGAGCGGACACGCACACGGAGGTGGGGACATGGCAGAACTCTCGGGAATGGTCGCGCTCGTGACCGGGTCGTCCAGCGGGATCGGCGAGCGCACCGCGCAGCGCCTCTCCGAGCTCGGGGCAAAGGTGGTGGTCAACTCGTCCAGCAGCGTGGAGGCAGGCCGCGCGGTTGCCGCGGCACTGCCCGGTGAGTCCCACTACGTGCAGGCCGACATCAGCGACAAGGAGCAGTGCCAGAGGCTGCTCGACGAGACCGTCGCGAAGTTCGGCCGGCTGGACCTGCTCGTGAACAACGCCGGCTGGACGACACTCGTGCCGCACGGTGATCTCGACGCACTCACCGACGAGATCTTCATGAGGACCTTCGAGGTGAACGTGTTCGGCACGTGGTGGCTGACCAAGGCCGCGATGCCCCTGCTGCGGGCGTCACAGGACGGCCATGTCGTGAACATCACGTCAGTGGCCGGCGTCCGCCCGGTGGGGTCCTCCATCGCGTACTCCATGACGAAGGCGGCGCTCAACCAGATGACGCGCCTGATGGCGAAGAGCCACGGCCCCGTCCGCTTCAACGCCGTGGCACCCGGGCTGGTGGAGACTCCCTGGACTGCCGACTGGAAGACCCAGCACGCGGGGATCGCGGCGATCAACCCGATCAAGCGCTCTGCCACTCCTGATGACTGTGCAGAGGCCGTGCTCGCGCTCGTGCGCAACAAGTACGTGACCGGCGAGGTGTTCGTGATCGACGGCGGGCTCACCCAGGTCAGCTGAACGGTGATCGTCCACCTGATCGACGGCACGTACGAGCTGTACCGCCAGCACTTCGGCCAGGCGGTGCGCCACCGCACGCCGCCACCTCTTTCCGCGACGCGGGGCGTGGTCACCTCCACGCTGCAGCTGCTGTCTGGCGGGGCGACGCACGTGGCGGTCTCCATGGACCATGTCATCGAGAGTTTCCGCAACGACCTGTACGACGGCTACAAGACGAGCGAGGGGATGGAACCCGAGATACTTGCCCAGATTCCCGTGGTCGCAGACGCCCTCGAGGCGCTCGGGGTGCCCGTGTGGCGGATGGTCCGCTACGAGGCTGATGACGGACTCGCGGCCGGCGCCGCTGTCGCGTCCGCAGACCCGCGTGTGACCCAGGTGCAGATCCTCAGCCCCGACAAGGACCTCGGCCAGTGCGTCAGCGGCAACAGGGTCGTGCAGTTCGACCGCCGCAACGACGCGATCATCAACGAGGACGCCGTCCGCGAGAAGTTCGGTGTCGGCCCCGCGAGCATCGCCGATTGGCTCGGTCTCGTGGGTGACACGGCCGACGGCTTCCCCGGGCTCGCCGGCTGGGGCGCGAAGAGCGCATCGGCCGTTCTCGCCGTCTACGGGCACATCGAGTCGGTGCCCGACGACGAGACGAGGTGGTCGGTGGATGGCGTGACGGTGCGCGGGGCGGCAAAACTCGCCGCCACCCTGCGCGACAACAGGCCCGGCGCGCTCCTGTTCAAGACGATCGCCACGGTCGTGACCGACGTGTCAGACGACGTGCGGATCGGGTCTGTCAATGACTGGGAGTGGCGTGGACCCTCGCGGGATCTGCAGAAGTTCGCAGGACAGCTCGACATGACCGACCTGGTGGAGCGGGCCGAACGTGCGATGGTCGGGCGCTGAGAAGTTCTCTTCGACGGTGCGCTCTGTGGCAGCGGCCAGGCAATCTGCAGCACACGAATGTTTCCGCTGAAGGCTGCTTCCTTCCGGACCTGACCTGATTCACGGGCACCCGTCGCACAGGACCCGACCGCCACCACACAGCGCACCGGGCGCTGCTCGTGACGGACAGGGAAACGATACAGGGCAGATAACCTTGCGGACTTGTGACGGCGGACAGCCTGTCGTCGCCCGGAGTGGTGCGAGAGCGGCCGAATCGGCAGCATTGGAAATGCTGTGACCTTCACGGGTCCGTGGGTTCAAATCCCACCCACTCCGCCATGGAACACGCTCAAGCCATGCAGGCGGCCCTCGAACAGGCACGCGCCGCGCTCGCCCACGGTGACGTGCCGGTGGGTGCGGTGGTGGTGCGTGACGGGAAGGTGATCTCGGCCCGCCACAACGAGCGCGAGAACCTGGTCGACCCCACCGCCCATGCCGAGGTTCTCGCCCTGCGTGACGCTGCCGCGGTCACGGGGAGCTGGCGTCTTGACGACTGCACCCTGGTCGTGACCCTCGAGCCGTGCCTGATGTGCGCGGGCGCCCTGCTGAACGCGCGCATCGGCACCCTCGTGTACGGCGCGGCCGACCTGAAGGCCGGTGCCACCGCAAGCCTGTACAGCGTGGTCACGGATCCCCGCCTGAACCACAACCCGCCCACGTTCCACGGCGTGCTCGCCGCGGAGTGCTCGTTGCTCCTCACGGATTTCTTCGCGGACAAGCGGAACCAGGCCTGATCTCTCTGTCGGTGCCGCCCATTGGCGCCGGCTCCGCCCGCCGATAGCGTCTGATGACGGAAGGGTGCCAGAGCGGCCGAATGGGATGGTCTCGAAAACCGTTGTGGGTGCAAGCTCACCGTGGGTTCAAATCCCACCTCTTCCGCCACGCGACCCGGCTCCGGCCGGGTCGTTCGTTTTTTAGCGCCTCCGTGCCGTTCCGGCCTGGCTGACGGTCCTACAGTCGGGCAGAAAGGGGGATTTCTTGACCACCACCGCTTCACCGGCTGTCCGGTCGCCATGGGCCACGTTCACCGTGTGCGCCATCGCGTCCTACATCTCCACGCTCGACATGTCGATCGTGAACGTCGCCTTCTACGAGATCGGGAAGGACTTCGAGGGGACCCCTCAGTCCACCATCGCATGGGTGGTCACCGCGTACTCGATCCTGTTCGGCTCGCTGCTGGTCGTGTCCGGCAGGCTCGCCGACCAGATCGGGCGGCGCAGGTTCTTCCTGCAGGGCACCACGGTGTTCTTCATCGGGTCGTTCCTCTGTGCGATCGCGCCCAACATGGGGACGCTCATCCTCGGGCGTGCCGTGCAGGGCGTCGGCGGTGCGATCATGACGCCGGCCTCGACCGGTCTCCTCCTTGCCGCGTTTCCCGCCGAGAAGCGCGGCCAGGTGATGGCTTGGACGGGCTCCATCGGCGCGCTCGGCGTGGCATCCGGCCCGACACTCGGAGCGTTCTTCGTGTCAGCGTTCGGCTGGCGCTCTGCATTCTGGATCAACGTCCCGATCTGCATCGTCACGATCGTGCTCGCCGTGCGCAACACGACGGAGTCACCGCGCCAGGCCGGTTCCGTCCCTGACATTCCCTCTGCAGTCGTGTTCACGGCCGCAGTCGGCTCGCTGGTGTGGGCCATCTCACGGTCCGAGACCGAGGGCTGGGGCGACACTTCGGTGCTCCAGCTCTTCCTCGTTGCCGCCGCGTTCGGGGCGGTGGTGGTGTGGCGCTCACGGACCCACGAGGACCCGTTGCTGCCCGCTGCGCTCTTCCGTGAGCGCACGTTCACGCTCGCCAACATCTCCACGATGCTGTACGGCGCCGCGTTCAGCGGCAACATCCTGAACAACGTGCTGTTCCAGCGGACGATCTGGCAGTTCAGTGCCAACAAGGCCGGATGGTTCTCGGTGCTCTCGCCCATCACTGTTGCCGTCACCTCGATGATCGTCGGGCGCAAGATGGCCACGATCGGATACCGGAGGCTCCTCATCTCGGGGCCGATGGTCATGTCCGCCACGGTGCTCGGGTCGGTGCTGTTCCTCGATGTGGAGCCGACACCGTGGTTCCCGTTCCTGCCGCTCATGTTCCTCCTCGGCATCGGTCTCGGTGCCACCTTCCCGCCCCTGTCGGCGTGCACCGTCCTGCGCCTGCCCCAGGACCGCTTCGCCCTCGGCGGGGCGATCAACAACACGTTCCGTCAGGTCGGTGCGGCCATCGGTGTCGCACTCGTGGTCACCGTGCAGTCGCGCACGGAGGGAATCGAGGGGTTCCGCAACGGGTGGAAGGTCGCGATCGTGTTCGCCGTCGCGGCCGCCGCCGTGTCGGTGTTCCAGCCGGGCCGGGACAAACAGCACGTGGCCTGACCGGCGTGCGCCGGTGCGCCGTAGCGTGTCGGAGTGGCCATGCCCGGACCAGACCCGTTCCGCACGCTCGGTGTGCCGTACTCGGCGACGCAGTCGCAGGTCTACGAGGCGTGGCGCGAGTCAATCAAACGCCTCCACCCCGACGCGGCACCGCACGCGTCAGACGACACGCGGGCCCGCCTCACGGAGGAGACCGCACGCATCAACGCCGCGTACCAGGTGCTGCGCTCCGATCTCGAGGGGATGCGCTCGCAATTTGACCCCTCGCGGCCTGCCCCCGAACCCGCCGCCAGGCCCGTCCACCACAACGCAGCGGGCGTGCCGCAGTACGTTCCGGCGCGCATCCCCGGTGGGTGGCTGTTCCGCCGGCCCATCACGTGGATCCTGCTGTCGATCGCCCTCGTCGCGGGACTCATCGTGCTGAACGACATCGGGTCGCCCGCGCCGGCACAGAACCCGACCGCGTCGACGTCGCTCGAGCTGCCTGCCGGCTGGTACGTGGGGAATTGCGTGACCGGGACACAGACCGTGGTGCCCGTCCGCTGTGAGCACCAGCACACGGGCCGCATCGTGGGCCGTGTCGGCGCGCAGGAGTACTGCCCACCCGAGACCGACGGCACGGTGTTCCGGGAGAACGTCTACTTCTGCGTGGACACCGAGACCTGAGTCAGCCGCGGAACGGCCTGAGAGCCCCGGCAGGGACCCGGCCGAAGCGCCCGCTCTGGAAGTCCTCCACCGCCTGCACGAGTTCCTCGCGCGTGTTCATGACGAACGGGCCGTGGTGGGCGACGGGTTCGCCGATCGGGCGGCCACCGAGGATGACGACCTCCATCATCCCCGTCGACTCGTTGTCACCGCCCTCGCTGCTGATCGTGAGTGCGTCACCCGCACCCAACACTGCCGTCTGGCCCTTGCCGATGCGGGCGCGGGCCGTGCCCACGCTGCCGTGACCCGACAGCACGTAGACGAGGGCGTTGTTGTCACGCTGCCACGGCAGGACCAGCTGCGACCCCGCAGGCAGTGATGCGTGGGCGACCGTGATCGGGGTGTGCGTGGAACCGGGTCCGTGGAACGCCCCGATGCTGCCGGCGATGAGCCGCACGAGAACCGATGCGTCGGGGGAGGTGAACAACGTGACGAGTCCCGACTCGATGTTCTGGTAGCGCGGGGCAGTCATCTTTCTGTGCGAAGGAAGGTTCACCCACAACTGGAAGCCGTGGAACAATCCGCCCTTCACCACCAGTTCCTCGGGTGGGGTCTCGATGTGGAGGATGCCTCCGCCCGCTGTCATCCATTGCGTGCCGCCATCAGTGATGACACCGCCCCCGCCGTGGGTGTCCTGGTGGAGGAACGTTCCGTCGATGATGTACGTGACGGTCTCGAAACCACGATGGGGATGCCAGTCGGTGCCGCGGGGTTCGTACGGGGCGTAGTCCACCTCGCCCATCTGGTCCATCATGATGAAGGGGTCGAGATCGGAGAAAGCGATGCCGGCGAACGCGCGGCGCACGGGGAAGCCCTCGCCCTCGAACCCGGACGGTGCCGTGGTGATGGACCTCACCGGTCTGTCAGTCGCGTCAGGGCCGAGCGGCTCGAGGCGGGCGAGAACCAGTGTGTCGGCAGTGATGGCGGGCATTCGGGTGATCTTTCGGGGCGGGGCGGAGAATCTGCTTGCGGGCGCAAACAACCCAACCACGGGTTGGCGCGGTGTATTCCCCGCGACGGGTCAGCAGGACTTTTCCCTGAACGACACTTTTGTGGTGATGAGGTAGTCGTTCACTGCATCGGTGACGCAGTCGTTCGCGCCGTATCCCGTGTGGCGCTGCGCATCGAGGACGATGATGCGCCCGTCCTCCAGGGTCTCTGCCATCTTTCGCGAGCTCGCGAGGGGTGTCGCTGAGTCTCCGGTGGTGCCGACGACGACGATCGGCCCTGCGCCCTCGCCAGTGACGGCGATGCGGTAGTCGGTCTTGGCTTTCCAGAACACGCACCAATACCCGGAGGCGAACAAGGGGCCGAGACGCGGGGCGACTTCCAGGAACTCGGGGAGCCACTTGTCGAGCTCCTCGACGGTCTTCGGGTGCGGGTCGTCGACGCATGAGATGGCAAGAAACGCCTCGAGCTCGTTGCCGTACGTGCCGTCGGGGTCGCGCTGGTAGAACCGGTCGTACATGCTGAGGATGTCCGTGCCGTCGCCGTCGCGGAGCGCGGCAAGCGCGAGCTCCAGTTCGTCCCACCTGGAGGACGAGTACATCGCCTCGGCAGCCGCCGTGTAGAGGACCAACTGGTTCACCGGCACGCGGCCCTTGGTCACGGGGACGGGGTCAGAGTCGACGTCAGTGAGCAACCTGTCGAAAGCCGCGCCCGGGTCCCCGTTGCTGTGGAACGGGCAGGTCGCATCCTTTGCGCACTGGTCAAAGAACGCATTCAGTTCCTTCTCGAAGCCGGCAGCCTGCTGGAGCGCGCCCTGGACCGCGTCGGCAGTCGGGTCCGCGGCACCGTCGAGGACCGCGGCGCGCACGGTCCTCGGGAACATTGTCGCCCACGTCGCACCGAGCTCGCTGCCGTAGCTGAACCCGAGATAGCTGATCTTGTCCTCACCGAGTGCCCTGCGGATTGCGTCCATGTCACGTGCCGAGTTGTTGGTGGAGACGTACGAGAGGACCTCGCCGTTCTTCTCGGCGCAGATGTCGGCGTACTCCCTGTTGATGTCCTCCACGGCCTGCTTCTCGGCGGCGTTCGTCGGTGTGAGGTCATACGCGAAGTACCTGTCGTACGTGTCCACGCAGTCAATGGCGGGGATCGACCCGCCCGTCCCGCGCGGGTCCCATCCGACGATGTCAAAACGGTCGAGTAGGTCGCCCCCGAACATCGATGACGCCTGCTCCGCCAGGTACGTGCCGCCGAAGCCCGGCCCGCCCGGGTTCACGAGCAACGAACCGATCCGCTCCGACGGGACCTGTGCGGGGTGGCGCCGCAACGCGAGGGTGAACGTCCCGACACCGGGATCTGAGTAGTCGAAAGGGACCTCCATGGTCCCGCACTCGGAACCGTCCGCGAAACTGTCGATGCAGGGCTTCCACGAGATGGTGAAATCCTCCGTGGCGGCGGTGGTGTCCGGGGTCGAGGTGGTGTCGGAGGTTGCAGCCGTTCCGCCGCACGATGCGGCGAGAACGCAAGTCACGATTGTCAGCAGGGTTCTGCGGAGGCGCACCCCATAGACATTAGGGGCTGGTGCAGCCCTAGCATCAAAGGCGTGAGAATGGGCCCACACAGTCTCCTCCCCGGTGACGCGAGCGTTGTGAAGGGTGCACGACTCCGTGGCTCGACGTTCAGGAGGGCCCGCCAGTTCGCCCGCCCCTACCGCTTCCACATCACCGGGTTCCTGTCTGCGATCCTCGTCTCGGCCCTCCTCGGGCTTGCTCCTCCGCTGTTGTTCCGCTCGATACTCGACACCGCGATTCCGCGGGGCGACAGGGGTCTGATCACGACACTCGCCGTCGTCCTCGTGCTCGCCGCGCTGGGGGACGCCCTCTTTGCGATCGTGCAACGCTGGCTGAGCTCGACAATCGGCGAGGGGCTCATCTACGACCTGCGCGTGGCCCTGTTCGACAAGGTCCAGCGGATGCCGGTGGCCTTCTTCACCCGGACCCAGACGGGCGCGCTCATCAGCCGCCTCAACAACGATGTCATCGGTGCCCAGAGCGCAGTCACGTCCACGCTCGGCAGCGTGGTCTCGAACGTGGTGGTGCTGCTCACCACTCTCGCCGCGATGGTCGTGCTCGAGTGGCGCCTCACCGCACTGTCGCTCGTCGTCCTGCCCCTGTTCATCATCCCCGCGAAGCGGGTGGGCGTCCGTCTCGGCGGTATCGCCCGGGAGCAGATGGAGCTGAATGCCGAGATGAACACGCAGATGAGCGAGCGCTTCAACGTGGCGGGTGCGATCATCGTCAAACTGTTCGGGCGTCGCGAGCGCGAGGTGTCGACGTTCGCGGGCCGGGCCGCCGGCGTGCGGAACAAGGGCATCCAGTCGGCGGTGTACGGACGGGTGTTCTTCGTGGCTCTCGGCTTCGTGGGGGCCATCGGAGCCGCGGCCATCTACGGGATCGGCGCCCACCTCGTGGTCAGCGGGGACATCAGCAACGGCACGCTGGTGGCAATGGCCACCTTGGTCGCCCGGATCTACCAGCCGCTCACCGGGCTCACGAACGCCCGTGTCGAGGTCATCACCGCCTTCGTGAGTTTTGACCGCGTGTTCGAGGTGCTGGACGCACCGGAAGCAGTCACCGACCGTCTCGGTGCGGTCGACCTCGTCGCGCCGCACGGCGAGGTGGAGTTCGACAACGTGGTGTTCCGTTACCCCGCGGCGGCGGAGGTGAGCATCGCGTCGCTCGAGTCAGCGGGCGTGATGGCGGGTTCGGACCCCGACACGGACGTGCTCCGCGGGGTGACGCTGAGGGTGGCCGCGGGCGAGACCGTCGCCGTCGTCGGGTCGAGCGGCTCCGGGAAGTCGACCATGGCCTCGCTCGTGCCGCGTCTCTATGACGTCACCTCGGGTGCGGTCCGTGTGGACGGCACCGATGTTCGCGATCTCACCGCCGACACCCTCCGGGATGCGATCGGTGTCGTCATGCAGGACCCCCATCTCTTCCATGAGTCGATCGAGTCGAACCTGCGGTACGCCCGCCCTGGGGCCACGCACGAGGAGATCGTCGCGGCTTGCCGCGCTGCGCGCATCGACGGGATGATCTCGGCGCTCCCGGACGGGTACTCCACGGTGGTCGGCGAGCGCGGCTACCGGATGTCCGGCGGCGAGAAGCAGCGGATCGCCATCGCGCGGATGCTCCTGAAGGACCCCGCGATCATCGTGCTCGACGAGGCCACCAGCCACCTGGACAACGAGAACGAGGCCCTGGTCCAGGAGGCACTTGATGCCGCCCTTCACGGCCGCACGGCCATCGTGATCGCCCACAGGCTCTCCACGGTGCGCGATGCCGACCGCATCGTGGTCCTCGACGCCGGGGTGATAGCCGAGCAGGGCACCCATGACGAGCTCATGGGGCTGGACGGCATGTACGCGGCCCAGGTGAGGGCCGGCGGGTCGTTCGTCTCCTGACCCGGGGGAAGTTCGTACCCCCCCTTCGTAGAGTGTGGCGGTGCCCGACATCCAGTTCGTCGACGGGGTCCCCTCGCTCACGGTCAGCCAGTTCGCCGATGCGCTGAACAACGTCCTCGGGCAGTCGTTCGACGAGGGGGTGTGGATCGAGGGCGAAATCCAGGGGCTCAAGCCCGCGAAGCCGCACCTCTACTTCTCGCTCATCGAGGAGAAGAACGGCAAGAAGTCCAAGCTCGACATCAAGATCTTCGCCGGGGTCCTCGCCAGCCTCCAGAAGAAACTTCGCAACGCCGGCCTGGAGCTGAAGGACGGCATGAGGGTGCGCGTGCGGGGCAACCCCGACTTCTACGCCCCGTTCGGCAGCTTCGGGCTGAAGACGTTCGACATCGACACGAAGTTCACGGTCGGTGACATCGCCGAGCAGCGCGCCGCCCTCATCCAGAAACTGAAGGACAACGGCACCACGAAGCTGAACAAGCGCCGGCCCGTGCCTCTCGTGCCGCTGAGGCTCGGCATCGTGAGCAGCAGCCAGGCTGCCGGCTTCGCGGATGCACGCAAGCACCTGCTGGACTCCGGCATCGGCTTCAGCATCACCCTGTGCGACGTGCGCGTCCAGGGTGACGAGGCCGTCCCCATGATCGTCGGCGCGATCCAGGCCCTCAGCCGGCGCGACGACATCGACATTGTCCTCGTGATGCGTGGCGGCGGTTCCAAGAGTGATCTTGCCGCGTTCGACGACGAGCGGATCGCCATGGCCATCGCCCGGTGTGCGCACCCGGTCTTCACCGGCATCGGCCACCAGGTCGACCAGAGCGTGGCTGACATCGTCGCCCACACCGAGTGCAAGACGCCCACGGCGTGCGCCGATGCCGTCATCGACGTCGTGAACGACTTCCTCCACGACCTCACCACCACAGCGGCCATGGTGCGGTCCGCCACGCTGACCGCGGTCGAGAAGGCGCGCGGCCGCATGAGGATCTCGCGGGAGAGGCTGGTCACGCGGACGCGCACCGCACTGGAGCGCGAGCAGCAGCGGGTGACGATGCACGCGGTCATGGTGCGGGGTCTCGACCCGGCTGTCACCATGGCGCGCGGGTGGTCGATCACCCGCACGGCGGACGGCACGGTGGTGCGCTCCGTCGCAGACGTTGCGCCCGGCGAAACGATCACGACACTGGTGGCCGACGGGGCCATCTCGAGCACGGTGGAGGAGACGAACCGATGAGCAGCAAGAAGACCCCCGCAGGGGAACCGAAGGGCTACGCCGAGGCGATGTCCGAACTGGAGGGGATCCTCCGGGAGATCGATTCCGCCAGCGTGGACGTGGATGTCCTCTCCGTCAAGGTGCAGCGGGCATCGTTCCTGGTGGAGTGGTGCACCTCGCGCATCACTGCCGCGCAGGCAACCATCGACGAGCTCGTTGCCGGGCTGCCCGAGGACGACGGCGACTATGAAGACACGGATGACGATGACGAGGATTACGACGACGACGAGGATGACGACGAGTGATCGACACCGCCCGGTTCACGTCCCTCGTTGACGAGCGACTCGCCCGGGTGGTCCGGCGCGAACGTGACAACTACGGGCACCTCGACGGGCATGTCGAGTGGGTGCTGGATGAGATCGAGCGTCTGGTGCGGGCCGGCGGCAAGCGCGTGCGTCCGGAGTTCGCGCACCTCGGCTGGATTGCCGCGGGTGGCGAGCCGTGCGCGCGGACAGCGGTGAACATCGGTGCCGCACTCGAGCTGCTGCACGTGTCCGCACTCGTCCACGACGACGTGATCGACGGTGCCGTCACGCGCCGTGGTGCTGACACCACCCACGTGCGGGTCGCCAGGGACCACCGTGACCGGGGCTGGTCCGGCGATGAACGGCGCATCTCCGAGGGCGCGGCACTGCTGGCGGGCAACGTCGCTCTTGCCATGGCGGACGCCGCGCTCGGCGAGGTGAACGCGGCCGCGCGCAAGCAGTGGACGAGGGTGCGCATCGAGGTGAACCTCGGCCAGTACATGGATCTTCTCGGTGCTGCCTCGCACGACATGGATCCCGACAGGGTGCTGGTCATGATGGCCATGAAGACCGCCAAGTACACCGTGGAGAGACCGCTGCGAATGGGTGCGGCAGCCGCCGCCGGCCCCGACAACGAGTGGATCGCGGAGTCGCTCAGTTCTTTCGGTGAGCTCCTCGGCATCGCGTTCCAGTTGCGCGATGACGTGCTGGGGGTCTTCGGCCGCACCGACATCACCGGCAAGCCGGTGGGCGACGACCTGCGCGAGGGCAAGACCACGATGCTGCTCGCCCAGGCACTGGTGCGCGCCGATGCATCACAGCGCGAGATCCTCTCGCGCATCGGGGACCCCTCACTCACGGATGCGGACATTGCGCGCATCCAGCAGGTCATCATCGACACCGGTGGCCTGAATGTCGTCGAGAACGACATCAACGGTTTCCGCAACAAGGCGCTCGGGCTGCTCGAGGGTCGCGACCTTCCCGACGGTGTCGCCGAGGAACTGACGGCAATCGCCCACAGGGTGACCAGCCGGGACTACTGAACCGTCGCGTAGATGTCCAGTGCCTCCTGCACGGAGACGCCGGTGAGCACCCCGGCCTCGGGAGTGATTGCCTCCAGCCACGGAGGGGAGACACGTGCACAGCTCGTGATCGGTTCGTCCATGCCGGACTCGTGCGTGGCGAGGCGCAGGAAGGTGAGTGCGTAGCTCGCAGGGCGCGCATCACGGGACAGCTCCACGATCGCCATCGGGTCCGGTGCGGCGCCGCTGCGCACAGGGGCGGAAAATTCCGTCGTCGAACTGACATGGACCGGGCCACCTGCAAGACCCGGACCGTCGGTGATGACTGCACCCCGGACGAGTGAGGGCCTGGCCCCGGCGATCAGGAAAGCCACGTAGCCACCGAGCCCCCGGCCGAGCACCGTGCACTCCCCGATGTGGCGCAGCGCGACATCGACGTCTGCCATGAGGATCTCGCAGGAATAGCCGCCGCCCATGGGCACGGAGGACTGGCCGTGACCGGTGAAATCGAGCGCCCAGACGGGTCCTGCCCACGCGGCATCGATTGTGGACATGCGTGCAGCATCCTCGCCGAGCCCGTGCAGGAGAAGGAGGGGCCGTCCGCGGCCGTCCCTGACGCGGTGAAGGGCCAGCGTGACCTTGTTGTGGGGCAGGAGGACGGTCTCGAGCATGCTCATGAGAGGAACTCCAGGATCATCGCCGCGACGCGGTCGGGCTCCTCGATGTGGATGAAGTGGCCGACACCGTCCAGCACCTCGAGCCGCCCGCCCGCGGGCAACCAGGGCTTGATGTCGCGTGCCCGTGCGCCCCATCCCATCGGTTCGTCGACGGTGCCGAGAAGACCGAGGAACGGCACGGTGAGCGCGGCCATGCGCAAGGAACTCCACTCGGGCCGCCACGGACCGAACCCACCGAAGCGCATGCTCGGGTCGAGAGTCCATCGCCACCCGTCGTTGCTGCGATGCGCACCGACGGTCACGAGGTACTCCAGCCATTCCTTGCTGAGCCGCGGGTTCATCCGGCCGCGACGCTGGGCGAGTTCCTCCAGTGTGCCCGGCTTGCGGATCGAGGAGCCGGCCTCGTGGCGGAAGTCGAGCCAGCCACCGATCTCGTTCGCGAGCATGCGCGACTGGTCATGGTCCGGGACGTCGGGCATGCGGCGCTTGCTCGGCATCCCGTCGATGTTCACCATCCGGGAGATGCGGTACGGCGAGCCGTCGCACAGTTGCAGCATGAGAGCCCCGCCCTTGGAGTGACCCACCACCGGTGCGGGCCTGTCCGTCACCGAGGTCATCACCGAGAGCGCATCGCGGATGTCTGCGTCCCAGCCGTAGAGGGCCGCGTGATCGCTGGCACCGTGGCCACGGTGGTCCCACGACACGACTCGCCAGCCGCCTGCCGCCAGGAGGGGGGCGAACACGTCGAAGGTACGGGCAAAGTCGCTGCCGCCGTGCACGAGGAACAGGACCGGGTCGGCCTCGTTGCCCCACTCGTAGACGGAAATCCCGACTCCACCCGCGTCGTGGTGGCGGGTCCTGTCGGGCCGACGGGCCCCGGGGAAGTTTCTTTCGTCAGGATGGGCACTCATCGCGGACCAAGGTTAGGTGCTCGCGCCCCTGTGGCCGTCATGGGCCAGTTGTTGAGGTGTCACACCTAGCATGGGGTCGATGTTCCTGCGCAC
>SXYT01000025.1 GCA_005788205.1 Actinomycetota bacterium
CTCGGCGGGCACCCCCGCGAGGCGTTCCCGGGTCTCGGCAAGTGCCTGCTCCAGTGCACCAGGGTCGAGGTCCCCCGGGCCGAATTCGTCGTCCATCGTGTGGTCCTGTGCCATCGGGCGGTACCCTAGTCGCCTGTCATACATACGAAGTGGGGCCCCCGGGTCCCCACCCAGCCACCCGCAGGGCCGACCGGACAACCGGTAACGGGGGAGTGCGCTGGGTCGAGAATGCGAGCGACTCTGGCGCTCTGTGTCTGCTTCGTGCGTCTGCACGCACACACCGCCTCGGCGGACGACATAGAGGAGGGCACGGCCCGTTGCACAGGAGTACAAGGTCATAGCTACGCCGCAGAACGAACCTCGCTACAACGAGCGCATCCGTGCGCGCGAGGTGAGACTCATCGGACCGGACGGGAGCCAGGTCGGAATCCGCAGCACTGCGGATGCACTGACGCTGGCCCGGGAACTCGATCTCGATCTCGTGGAGGTGGCACCGCTGGCGAACCCGCCGGTGTGCCGCATCATGGATTACGGGAAGTTCCGGTACGAAGAGGCGCAGAAGGCCAAGGAATCGCGCAAGAAGACCACCCACGTGACAATCAAGGAAGTGAAGTTCCGCCCCAAGATCGGCAAGGGCGACTTCGACACGAAGGTGCGCCACATGCACGACTTCCTCTCTGACGGGCACAAGGTGAAGGTCACCCTGCAGTTCCGCGGCCGGGAGATGGCTCACCCCGAGCTGGGGTCCCGGATCCTTGATGCGGTCCTCGAGCAACTCGGGTCGCTCGCCAAGGTGGAGACCCAGGCGCGCCTCGAGGGGCGCAACATGACCATGGTGCTCGCACCGGACAAGAAGCCAGCCACGAAGAAACCCCAGGACAGGGACAACAAGGACGAAAGGCCCGGAAGGGCCGTAGAGACCAGCGAAGACAACACCGAGAAGCAAGACACATCGTCAGGACAGGCAGATGCAGCGGCGCAAGCGCCCGCAGCGGTTGCCGACGAGCAGTAAAGGACCACAAGATGCCCAAGATGAAGACCAGCAAGACCGCCGCGAAGCGGTTCAAGAAGACAGGTACCGGCAAGTTGCGCCGCCAGCAGGCCAACCGCCAGCACCTGTTCGAGAAGAAGTCGAGCACCCGCACCCGTCGCCTCGCGGGCGACCGTGACGTGCACCCGGGCGACGAGAAGAAAATCAAGCGTCTCCTCGGCGAGCGCTGACAGGCACGACCAGGAAAGGACACAGTCATGGCACGAGTCAAGAGGGCAGTACACGCCCGCAAGAAGCACCGCGCAGTTCTCGAGCAGGCAAAGGGGTACTACGGCAACAAGAGCCGTTCGTTCCGGGCCGCGAACGAGCAGGTCATGCACTCCGGGCAGTACGCATTCCGCGACCGCCGGGCGAAGAAGGGCGAGTTCCGCCGTCTCTGGATCCAGCGGATCAACGCGGCATGCCGTCTGAACGACATCAGCTACAGCCGGTTCATCGCCGGCCTGAACGCTGCGGGCATCGAGGTCGACCGCAAGATCCTCGCTGATCTTGCGGTGCACGACGCCGAGGCTTTCGGCGCCCTGGTCGCCTCCGCGAAGGCTGCACTGGCCTGAGGCCGAACAACCTCTCATCGTCGAACCCACGGGTGCAGACACTGCGGCGCCTCATCGGGCGCCGCAGTGCCCGTTCTGAGGCAGGCTTGTTCGTGGTCCAGGGACGCACGCTCGTCGAGGAGGCAGCGGTCGCAGGTGTCGACATCCGTGAGGTGTACGTGCGCGAGGGCGAGGATCCGCCCGCGTCGGTGCGCACCGTGCCCTTCACGCTCGACGCCCGCACCTTTGACTCCGTGAACGACACCGTGTCACCCCAGGGGGTGCTCGCCGTGTGCGCTGTCCCTCTCCACGGCCCGCCGGTGGTTGACGACGGGACCTGGTTCGTCGTCGCCCACGACATCTCTGACCCCGGCAACATGGGCACCATCGTCCGCTCTGCAGAGGCGGCGGGAGCGAGCGGGGTGTTCGTCTCTGGTGATGCCGTCGACGTCTGGTCCCCGAAGACCGTGAGGGCGTCGGCAGGTTCGGTGTTCCATGTGCCCGTGCGCACCGCCTCGGGGCTCGATGACATCGCCGGCCTCGGGGTTCGCCTCGTCGGCACCACCTCTCACGGGGATGCGGAGGACCTGTGGGATGCCGACTTCTCGGGGCCCCTCGCCGTGGTGCTGGGCAACGAGGCCCGCGGACTCCCCGGTGACGCCCCGGTGGAGGGATGGGTGACCATCCCGCATGAGGGGCGCAGCGAGAGCCTGAACGTGGCCATGGCCGCATCCGTGCTCGCGATGCACGTCTCCCGTGCCCGCAGGCGGTAATCGTCCCGGAACGCGAGTGCCGGCAGGGGTAGCGTTTCGTCCGTCATGAACGCGACACCCCCGGACAAGCAGGCCGCCCTCGACAGCGCGGTCGCAGATGCCCTCGCCTTGATCGACCAGGCCACGGACGCACAGGCGATCCGTGCCGCGGTGAACGCCGCGACCGGAAAGAAGGGTCCCCTCGCCGCGGTGAAGGCGGGCCTCGGGAAGGTCCCGGACCTGGATGCCAGGAAGGCACTCGGCCAGGCCGTCAACGAGGCGATCGCGCGCGTCGAGCAAGCCGCACATGGGCGGGAGTCCGTCGTGAAGCGCGCGGCATTTGCCGGCTCGATCGAGGCTGACAGGGAGGACATGTCCGAGCTCGCGCTGCGCACATCAGCCCGCCGCGGCAGGATGCATCTCGTCACGCAGGCGACCGAGCGGCTGGAGGACGTGTTCGTCGGGCTCGGGTTCCGCATCGCCGAGGGCCCGGAGGTCGAGACCGACTTCCACAACTTCGAGGCACTCAACATGCCTCCGTCGCATCCCGCGCGCAGCATGTGGGACACGCTCTTCGTCGACCAGGACCCACAGGGCAGTGTCGTGCTGCGCACCCACACCTCCCCGGTGCAGATCCGGGTGATGCAGGAGTGGCCGCCGCCGATCTACGCGGTGATGCCGGGCCGTGTCTTCCGCAAGGAGACGCCCGATGCCACGCACATGCCGGTGTTCCACCAGATCGAGGGTCTCGTCGTCGACCGGAACATCACGTTCGCCGACCTCGCGGGCACGATCGAGTCCTTCACCAAGGCGTTCTTCGGCGAGAGTTTCACGAGCCGCCTTCGCCCGTCCTATTTCCCGTTCACCGAGCCGAGCGCAGAGTTCGACATCAGGCGCCCGGACGGTTCGTGGATCGAGCTCGGGGGGTGCGGCATGGTCCACCCGCGCGTTCTCGCCGCCGCAGGGCTCGACCCCGAGGAGTGGAGCGGCTTTGCGTTTGGTTTCGGGATCGACCGCATGGCAAAGGAGCGCCACGGTGTGGAGGACATCCGGGAGATGTACTCGAACGACGTGCGCTTCACGGAGCAGTTCTCGTGAAGGTCCTTCTCTCCGTCCTGCGGGAGCTCGCCGACCTGCCGGCGGACCCGGAGGTGCTCGCCACCGCCCTGAACGCCCTCGGGCTCGCCGTTGACTCGACAGGGACTGTCGGCGTGCCCGTGGAGGGTGTCGTCACTGCGCGCATCGTGCGCACCGAGAAGCACCCCGACGCCGACAAGGTCACCCGGTGCTGGGTGGACGCCGGCGACGGCACGGAGCGCCACGTCTGGTGCGGCGCCACGAACATGGGCCCCGGCGATGTCGTGCCGCTCGCGACCCTCGGGACTCGCATGCCTGACGGCCGCGAGATTTCCCGTCGCGGCATCCTCGGGATCGACTCAGAGGGAATGCTGTGCTCCCCGGTGGAACTCGGCATCTCTGATGAGGCGTCAGGCCTTCTGATCCTCCCGTCAGACACCCCGCTCGGCCGTGACCCTTTCGAGGTGCTCGGCATCCATCACGACACCGTCTTCGACCTCGATCTCACGCGCAACAGGCCTGACTGCTGGGGCCATCTCGGTGTCGCGCGAGATCTCGCGGCCCATTTCGGTGCGGCTCTGCACGGTCCCCGTCTCGATGCGTCAGCAGAGGGCGCCCCCCGTGGCATTCCCGTCACGATCACGGCGGGGGACCGGTGCGGGATGTTCTCGGCAGGCGTCATCAGCGGTGTGACCGTGGGCCCCTCGCCCTCGTGGGTTGCCTCGCGGCTCGCGCATCTCGGAATGCGCAGCATCAACAACGTGGTCGACGCGTCGAACCTCGTGATGCTGGAGCTCAACCAGCCGAATCACGCCTACGACCACGCGACCGTGGGTGGATTCGACGTGCGCCTGGCCCGCGACGGCGAGATACTGCGCACGCTCGACGGTGTCGACAGGTCGTTGACCGCCGATGACCTCCTGATCTGCGACCTCGCCTCGGGCCGTGCCGTCGGGCTCGCGGGGATCATGGGCGGTCTGGACTCCGAGGTCACCGCGTCCACCTCGGAGCTCTCGCTCGAGATGGCGTGGTTCGCCCCTGATCCGGTGCGCCACTCGGTGAACCACCACAACCTGCGCAGCGAGGCCTCCGTGAGATTCGAGCGGGGTGTCGACCCGGGCGGCGTGCACCTCGCGATGAGACGTTTCGTCACGATCCTGCGCGAGACGTGCCCGGGTGCCGTCCTGCACGCGGGCATGACGGTCGCCGAGACCGCGTCGCGCCCGCAAGAGGTGACGGTGCACGTGCGGAGCTCCCGAGTCGGCCGCTCACTCGGGATCGAGCCCGACGGTGCCCGGATCGCCTCTCTCATCGGACCGATCGGTTTCGGTGTGCGCCCGGTCGAGGGCGGAGCAGAGGTCACGGTCCCCACTTTCCGTCCGGACTGCACCGAGGAGATCGACATCATCGAGGAGATCGCCCGTCACCACGGGTACGACGCTCTCGGCAAGAGCGTGCCGAAGTCGGCTGTCCACGGCCGTCTGTCGGGGATGCAGCAACGCCGCCGTGTGCTGCGCCGTGTGCTCGTCGGGCTGGGTCTCGACGAGGTGATGCCGATGCCGTTCCTCGCACCGGGTGACCTCTCGGGCATCGGCCTCGCGGAGGACGATGTGCTGTCGATCGCGAACCCGCTCGTTGCGGAGGAGTCGGTCCTGCGCACGTCGTTGCGGCCGGGACTGCTCGGCGCTGTCCGTTACAACCAGTCGCACCGCGCCCCGCGTATCGGACTGTGGGAGACCGGCCACGTGTACCCGAGGGGTGCCGGGGCGCTGCCGGACGAGACCGAGCAGCTCGGTGTCGTCGTGGCAGGGGGCGATGCCTCGACGGCTCTCGCGCAGTGGGCGGCCCTCTGTGACGCGCTGGGGGTCGGGGCCCAGATCGACCAGTCCCGCGTGCCGCCCGGTCTGCATCCGACCCGCTCGGCGAGCCTGACGAGGGGCAAGAAGATCGTCGGTGTCGTGGGCGAGGTGGACCCTGTCGTGCTCGATTCGCTCGGGATCGAGGGTCGTGTGAGCATCCTCGAGGTTGACCTCACCGTTGTCCTGAACGAGGAGCCGCGGCCGGTCCAGGCCCGCGACCTCAACAGGTTCCCCTCGAGCGACATCGACATGGCGTTCGCGGTGCCGGACTCGGTGCCCGCGCAGAACCTCCAGCGGGCCCTGCGCCAGGCGGCAGGCAAGCGGCTCGTGTCGATCGAGTTGTTCGACGTGTACCGCGGCAAGGGCGTTGACGTCGGCTCGCGGAGCCTCGCCTTCAGGTTGCGCCTCCAGGAGGCTGGCGGGACACTCACCGATGCCGCGATAGCCGAGGTGCAGGAGGCGTGCCGCGTCGCGGCGCAGAAATCCGGCGCAACCCTGCGCTCCTGACGGGCCTGCGCCCGTCAGTTGAGATTCGGGTCGGAGGGGAACCCCGCGATCGAGGCGAGTTCTCCTCCCTGGCGGGTGAGCACAGTGCGCCAGAGCCCGCCAGGGTCATTGGTGAATGCGTCGCCGGTCTCGGCCGGAACGACGAACCAACCACCCACGAGGATCTCGGCCTCGAGCTGCCCGGGGGCCCAGCCTGCGTACCCGCGGAACACCCGGTGCGCGACGGTGCATAGAGCCGGGTCGTCATCGATGATGTCCACGGACGAGACTCCCGCGACGGTCGTCGTGTCCTGCGCGAGGCAGATGAATCCCGTTGTCTCCACGGGGCCGCCCTCGAAGATCACTGCAGGGGCGGCCGCTGCGCTCACCCAGGGGTGGAGAGGCGATGTCGGGTCGCCCACGACGCCATCCGTGGGTCGGTTGAGGATGATGCCCATTGCGCCTTCCCCAGTGCCGTGAGCGAGAAGGAGCACAACGGACCGGCCGAAGTTGGGGTCCTCGATGGCAGGCGCGGCCACCAGGAGCGCCCCAGCCATAGGGAGAATACTTGTATGTTCATTCACTTAACTGTATTATAATGCATCTATGGTCAAAGTGGGAATCATCGGCGCGTCGGGATACACGGGCGTGGAACTGCTGCGCATCGTGGCTGGTCACCCGGGAATGGAGCTCGTGTGCGCCACAGGGGACAGCCAGGCCGGGACTCTCGCCAGCTCGCTGTACCCCTCGCTCGCGGGTGCATATCCGAACCTCGTGTTCTCCGAGTACGACGCGGATGTCCTCGACGGGCTCGACCTCGTGTTCCTCGGGCTCCCGCACGAGGCATCCATGGCCATCGTGCCGGAGCTCGCGCCGCGGGTCGGGTGCATAGTCGACCTCTCTGCCGCGTACCGCCTGAAGGACGCCTCGGCCTACCCGACGTGGTACGGATTCGACCACACCCAACCTGCCGAGCTCGCTCGCGCCGTCTACGGCCTCCCGGAGCTGCACCGCGAGGAGTTGCGCGGGGCAACCCTCGTCGCCACTCCCGGCTGTTACGTCACTGCGGCCACCCTCGCACTCGCGCCCCTGTTGCGTGCAGGGATGATCGCGAACTCGGGCATCATCGTCGATGCCGCGAGCGGGGTGAGCGGGGCCGGCCGGGCCGCCAAGCACAGCTCGATGTTCTGCACCGTCGACGAGGATTTCACGGCATACGGGCTGCTCGACCACCGCCACACACCCGAGATGGAGCAGAACCTGGGGGCGCAGGTCCTCTTCACGCCGCATCTCGCGCCGATGAACCGGGGGATCCTCGCCACGTGCTACGCGCGGCCCACGGGGAAGGTGTCTTCTGCCTCGTTGCTCGCCACCCTCGCTGGCTTCTACAGGGACGAGCCTTTCGTCACCGTGAACACGAACATCCCGGGCACGAAGGCGACTCTCGGCTCGAACGCCGTGCACATCACCGCGCGCCATGACGAACGGACCGGCCACGTCGTGGTGATCGCCGCGGAGGACAACCTGACGAAGGGCGCTTCCGGCGGGGCCGTGCAGGCCGCCAACGTCGCGCTCGGCCTCGAGGAGACGGCGGGCCTGACGAACGTCGGGGTGTACCCGTGAGCGAGATGTCGACCGCCGACGTGCTCGTCGAGGCACTGCCTTACATCCGTCGCTTCGCCGGGCGGACGGTGGTGGTGAAGTACGGGGGCAATGCGCTCGCGGGAACGTCGGATCACGATGCCCTCGCGCTGTTCGCCGAGGACATCGTGCTCATGCACACGGTCGGGATCCGCCCGGTCGTCGTCCACGGTGGTGGCCCCCAGATCAACGAACTGCTCAGCCGGCTCGGTATCGAGTCACGGTTCGAGAACGGCCTGCGCGTGACCGATGCGGCCACGATGGACGTCGTGCGGATGGTCCTGAACGGCCAAGTGAACCCCCAGATCGTGAGTGCCGTCAACACGCACGGCAACATCGCAGTGGGCCTGTCGGGTGAGGATGCCCGCATCCTGCAGGCCGCACCACGCGACCCGTCCCTCGGGTTTGTCGGTGACGTGGCCCGTGTGCGCCCGGAACTCATCGAGAGCGTTCTCGCGGACGGCTTCGTGCCCGTCATCTCCACCGTGGGCGTCGACGGGTCCGGCCAGGCGTACAACATCAACGCGGACACCGCCGCTGGTGCCATCGCCGAGGCTCTCTCCGCCGAGAAGATCGTCTATCTCACCGACATCGCAGGGTTGCGCCGCGTCGTCGACGACCCCTCCTCGCTCATCCAGCGCACCACCGTGGGCGAACTCGAGGCGCTCGTGGCCGACGGCACCGTCGCGGGCGGGATGATCCCGAAGGTGGAGAGCTGCATCCAGGCCGTGCGCGGTGGCGTGCGCAGTGCGCACATCCTCGACGGGCGCATCGCCCATGTCCTTCTCCTCGAGCTCTTCACGGACGAGGGAGTGGGGACAATGATCACAGGAGGGCCCCAATGAGCCACCCGTTCGCGTCGGACGACATTCCCCAGGAGGTCCTGGGCGGCCAGGACTTCTGCCCGTACATCCCCGTCTTCGGCGCCCCGAAGATCATGTTCGTGCGCGGGTCCGGCACCGAACTGTGGGCGAGCGACGGTCGCCGCTACCTCGACTTCCTCTCCGGCATAGCCGTGGTCTCGCTCGGGCACTGCAACCCCGCGGTCAGCGGGGCAATCGCAGCCCAGGCGGCGGAACTCATGCACGTGTCGAACTTCTTCTCGAACCCGGTGGCCACACGCGCCGCGATGGCCATCAACTCCCTGATGCGCGATGCCGGTGCTGGCGACGGCCAGGTGTTCTTCTGCAACTCGGGGGCCGAGGCCACCGAGGCCGCGATCAAGATCGCGCGCAAGTTCGGCGGCCGGGGCCGCCACGCGATCGTGAGTGCCTTCGGGAGTTTCCACGGCCGCACCCTCGGGGCTCTCGCGCTCACGGGCCAACCCGCCAAGCACGAGGTCTTCCAGCCGATGCCGGACGGGTTCCGCTACGTGACCTTCGGCGACCTGGACGGTCTCGCCGGGGCGATCGACCCGACGGTGTCCGCAGTGATGCTCGAACCGATCCAGGGCGAGGGCGGCGTGGTGCCCGCCGACCCCGGGTACCTGCAGGCAGTCCAGGAACTCTGCAGGGAGCGTGGTCTTCTCTTCATGATGGACGAGGTGCAGACCGGTTTCTGCCGCACGGGGCGCTGGTTCGGTTTCGAGCATGCCGGCGTGAGCCCGGACGTCGTGACGTTCGCGAAGGGCATGGGGAACGGCATGCCCGTCGGGGCCGTGTGGGCCAGGCGGGACATTGCCGCCGTGATGAAACCCGGCGACCACGGATCGACATACAGCGGCACCGCCATCGCGACGGCCGCCGTGAATGCGGTCATCGAAGAGATGAAGAGGATCGACGCATGTGCGCTCGCCACAGCGGCAGGCACCCGCATCAGGGGCCTGCTGCTCGGTGAGCCAGGCATCGACCACATCCGCGGGGAGGGTCTCCTCCTCGGTGTCGCACTGGCGGGGGAGAGGGATGCGAACACGGTCGCGGCCGAGCTCTTGTCTCTGGGCCTCATCGTGAACGCGGTGAACGCTTCGACGCTGCGTCTCGCGCCGCCGCTCACCGTGAGCGATGCCGAGATAGACGAGGCATGCTCACTCATCAGGACGGTGCTCGCATGACCAGGCACCTGCTCGACATCACGGACCTCGCACCGGGCGAACTGCGCCACGTGCTGGCCCTCTCGACCGCCGCCCCGAGGCGACTGCTGGAGGGAAAGGGCGTGGCGCTCGTGTTCGAGAAGCCGTCCAACAGGACCCGCCACTCCATGGAGATGGCGGTCATCCAGATGGGCGGGCACCCCGTGTACACGCGCGGTGAGGAGATCGGTCTCGACACCCGCGAGACGGTCGAGGATGCGACCAGGATCATGGCGGGGTACCACTCTGTCCTCGCTGCCCGGGTGTTCTCCCACTCGACGGTAGAGCGCATGGCCGCCTGCTCGCCGGTCCCTGTCGTCAACATGCTGAGCGACCGCAGTCACCCATTGCAGGCACTTGCCGACCTGGTGACGATGAAGGAGCACGTTGGCGCACCCGACACCCTGCGTGTCGCATGGGTCGGCGACTACAACAACGTCGCCCGGTCACTGGCCGAGGCGGTCCTCATGCTCGGCGGCTCGATGTCGTTCGGCTGCCCGGAGGGCTACGGCCCGGGAGCGCACGAGGTCACGAGGCTGACGGCACTCGGTGGTTCCGTGAGGGACTCGACTGACCCCCGGGCTGCGGTTGACGGTGCGAACGTCGTGCACACGGACACGTGGATCTCCATGGGCCAGGAGGCAGAGACAGCCGCCCGGCGCGAGGTGTTCGCCGGGTACATCGTGGACGAGGCGCTGATGTCACGCGCCGCGGGCGGCGCCCGGTTCATGCACTGCATGCCGGCCCACCGCGGCGAGGAGGTCAGCGCCGGGGTCTTCGATGGCCCGCGCAGCCTGGTGATCGCACAGGGTCATCACCGTCTCACCGCGGCGCGCGGGGCACTCACGTTCCTGGTGGAGGCACAGGGATGAGCGGCAAGCAGCAGCGCCAGCAGTTGATCGTGAAGATCATCGCGTCGAACAACGTCTCCAGCCAGCCGGAACTCCAGAGACTTCTCGAGCGCAACAATGTGAATGCCACCCAGGCAACCATCTCCCGCGACCTCGAGGAGCTCGGGGCAGTCAAGGTTCGCGTGGCGGGCGGCGAGCCGAAGTACGCGATTCCCGAGTACGAACCCCAGAGAATCACGCCGTCCGACCA
>SXYT01000126.1 GCA_005788205.1 Actinomycetota bacterium
CTGCTCGTGGCGGCGGGGTTCGGCCAGGCGGTGGACGACTCCGACGGTGACCACATCCTGTGGCACCTGGCCGTGCTCGCGGAGAACGACGACCTCGCCGCGCGCATCGTGCTGCAGCGGATCCTGCCTCCCCTGTTCGCCATCGCGAAGCGCCGCGGGCGCATCACGCCGGGCGGGATACCCGCGGCACTCACTGACGTGCTCGCCGTCTCGTGGGTGGTCATCAAGACCTACCCCCATGCGCGCCGGCCCGCGAAGGTGGCGGCGAACCTGGCCCGCGACGTGGAGTACGCGGCGTTCGTGCGCCCGGCCCGGCTGCGCAGGGTGACGGAGATCCCTGCCGAACTCGACGGCATCCGGCCGGCACATGAGTCGGCCTCCGTGCCCGTTGACCTGGAGATCGAACTCGTGCTCGACGAGGCGGAGTCTCGCGGGGTCGCGAGCGAACACATCGAGTTGCTGCGTCTCTTCGCGCGGGGACTGAATTCGGGCGCGATCGCGCTGCAGTCGAACTGGTCGGCACGCACCATCCGCAACCGCCGCCGCGCCGCGATCGATGAGGTGCGCCGCGCCCTCGCGGACAACTAGTGCGACGCGCCCTCGCGGACGACTAGCGCGCCGCGCCCTCGCGGACAACTAGCGGGAGAGGCGCACGCGGCGCAGCCGCAGCGAGTTCGTGACCACGAACACCGATGACGATGCCATCGCGAGACCTGCCCACATCGGGTTCATCATGCCTGCGGCGGCAAGCGGTATGGCCGCCACGTTGTAGGCGAAGGCCCAGAACACGTTGGCCTTGATGGTGCGCAGGGTCGCACGAGAGAGCCGGATCGCGTCCACCACCAGGCGCAGGTCCCCGCTGACGATGGTGAGGTCGCTCGCCTGCATCGCCACGTCGGTGCCGCCGCCCCTGGCGATGCCCACGTCAGCCTGTGCCAGTGCTGCTGCGTCGTTCACGCCGTCGCCGACCATCGCCACGGCATAGCCGCGCTCCTGCAGATCCCGCACAACCGCCACTTTGTCCTCGGGCATCACGCCTGCATAGAGATGGTGCTCGTCGGTGTCCATGCCCACCTGCACGGCGATCGCGCGCGCGGTGCCCACGTTGTCACCGGTGAGCAGCACGGGGGCAAGCCCCATCACCTTCAGGTCGGCGATTGCGGCGGCGCTCGTGGGCTTGGGCTGGTCTGCAACAGCGAACATGGCACGGGCCTGGCCGTCCCATGCCGCGATGACAGCTGTGTGGCCCTGCTCGCGCGCCGCGTTCAGTGCCTGCTTGAGCACGCCGGGCACCACCACCAGGCGCTCGCGGAACACTTCCTCGCGCCCGATCGTCACGATCGTGGTGCCCACGCGCCCGGTGGCTCCCGCGCCCGGCATGGCGAGGAACTCGTCAAGTGCCGGCAGGGCGCCGAGTTCTGCCTCCGCGGCGCGCGCGATCGCGCGCGCGATGGGGTGCTCGCTGCCCTTCTCCACGGCCCCCACCAGCGAGAGCGCGTCCTCGCGGCGAACACCCTCGATGCACACCACGTCCACCAGTGTCATCTCGCCGGTGGTCACGGTGCCGGTCTTGTCGAGCACCACGGTGTCGATGCGTCGCGTGCTCTGCAGCACGTCGATCCCCTTGATGACGATGCCCATCTGCGCGGCACGGCCGCTGCCGACCATCAGTGCAGTCGGGGTGGCAAGGCCGAGCGCGCCCGGGCACGCGATGATGAGCACCGCGACAGCGGCACTGAACGCGGCGTCCGTCTGTCTTCCCGCGGACAGCCCGAACACGAGCGTGAGGAACGAGATCGCGAACACCACGGGCACGAACACGGCGCTGACCCTGTCCGCCACGCGCTGCACGGGTGCCTTCGTGGCCTGTGCCTCGCGGACCAGCCTGGCCATGCGCGCGAACGTGGTCTCGGAGCCCACCCGCGTGGCGCGAACAAGCAGCCGCCCGTTCAGGTTCACCGTGGCAGCTGTGACGGAGTCCCCGCGTGACACGTCCGCGGGAACGCTCTCGCCCGTGATCATGCTCACGTCCACCGAGGAGGCGCCGTCCTCCACCGTGCCGTCGACTGCGATCTTCTCGCCGGGTCGCACCACCACGATGTCGTCGACGCGCACCACCGACGCAGGGATGGACACCTCGACACCGTCGCGCAGCACCGTCGCGTGCCTGGCACCGAGGGCGAGCAGCGCGCGCAGTGCGTCACCGGCGGAGTGCTTCGCCTTCGTCTCCAGGTAGCGACCAGCCAGGATGAATGCGGTGACCGTGGCTCCCACCTCGAAGTAGACGTGCGATCCGTCCGAGTGCATCATGCCCGCCATGCCGTCCATCGTCATGTGGGTGGCGTCGCCCCACACGAGCGCCCAGATGCTCCACACGGTGGCGGCGATGACACCAACCGAGATGAGTGTGTCCATGGTTGCCGTGCGATGACGCGCATTCAGCGCCGCCACCCGGTGGAACGGCCAGGCCGCCCACGTGACCACCGGCATGCTGAGCGCGCCTGCCCACCACTGCCAGTTCGTGAACTGCGCGCCCGGCACCATGGACAGAACCACGACCGGCACGGAGAACACGGCGGCCACGGTGAGGCGCAGGCGGAGCGCGGCGAGGCGCTCGTCGAGGCCGTCATCGTAGGGCTCGTCGTCCATGACGCGGGCGTCGTAGCCGATCTCGCGCACCGCGGCCACCAGTTGCTCGGCGCCCATGCGTGAGGGGCTGAACGCCACCATCGCGGACTCCGTGGCGTAGTTGACCGCGGCCTCCACGCCGTCGATCTCGTTGAGGTGCTTCTCGATCCGGGCGGCGCACGCGCCGCAGGTCATGCCGGTGAGCCCGAGTTCCAGTTCCTCGATGATTCCCTGGTCACCCGGGACAGTCGTGCTCATGCCTCTTACATACCACCGAAATCGGGGTGGCGCTTGTCCAGGAACGCAGAGATGCCTTCCTGCGCGGGTGCACCCGTCACAGCCTCGGCCATGACAGCAGACGCGAACGAGTACGCATCTGCCTCACCCATCGCGACCTGTTCCCAGTACGTCTTCTTGCCGAGTGCCTTCGAGGTGCGCGACCCGCGGGTGGCGCGGGCCAGCAGATTGGTCACCGCGTCATCGAGACTCTCGTCATCCACCACCTCGTTCACGAAACCCCACTGCAGCGCGGTCTCTGCACTTATCGCGTCCCCCGTCATCGCCATCTCGAGGGCACGCTTCGGCGTGAGGCTGCGCGCGACAGCGACGAGGGGCGTGTGGCAGAACAGCCCGCCCTTGCCGCCGGGGATCGCAAAGGACGCCGAGCGCGCGGCCACCGCGAGGTCGCACGTGGCGACCAACTGGCACCCGGCCGCGGTGGCGAGTGCATGGACCCGCGCCACCACCGGCTGGGGAACCGTGTGGATCATCTGCATGAGTGCGCTGCACACGGAGAAGAGCTCGTGCGCGTCCTCGAACGACGCGCCCTTCATCTCGCCGAAATTGTGGCCTGCGGAGAACACCGGGCCCTCGGCCGCGAGGATGATCCCCGTGGCGTCCGTGGACGATGCATCCCCGAACGCGGCGGTCAGCGCCCGCAGAACGTCGAGCGACAGCGAGTTGCGCTTCGCCGGGTTGCAGAGCGTGACGGTGACGGTGTCACCGTTGCGGGTGCTGCGGACCGCTTCTTCCATCTGTGCCACCTCCCCTGCCCTCGTGCCTGAGGGTACAGGCAGCAGATTCGACGGGCCTACTGGACCTTGATGTAGAAGTCCTGGTAGGCCCTGATGCCGAAGTTTCCGGGCGACGAGGCAATCAGGGTGACCAGCTGGCCGCTGCCGCTCAGGCTGGGCGCGCCGTTGCCGGTGCACTTCGTGAGGTCCACCGTGAACGAGAGCGTGTTCGCACTGCTGGGGGCTGCGTCCTTCGCCGAGTCGACGAGAGGTGTGTGCTCGAGGTCCTTGGAGGCTGCCCCTGCGGAGAGCGTCGACGACACCGGGGTCATTGCACCTGTGTCACACACACGGTTCACGCTCACGTAGAAGCCGTAGCGGAGACCACCCATGTCCACGTACTTGCCCTCGCCCGCCTCGGTGACACCGGAGCGCTGCGGACGCCAGAACGTGAGGGTGATGGTCTGGCTGCCCTGCGGCACCACGATCGGGTTGCTCTGCGTGCCGATCGTGGCGTTGGGGCCGTTTTCGCCCTTCTTCGAGTAGTCGATGTTCCTCACCTGACCCGCGACGGTCACTTCTTTCAGTGCCGGCACGGAGGCGAAATAGGGCGCCAGGGTTCCCGCGACGCTCTTGTCGACGGCACCGCCCTTTGTGAGGTTCAGGGTGAACATGCTTCCTGGCACCACGTCCGCACTCGGCAGTTTCGGGATGAACTGGCGGTTGAAGTTCGACGAAGCGGAGTTGTTGCACGCTCCGCCAGGCATCGGGCTGGAGGTGGTGTCACAGTTCGGCCCGTCACCCTTCGGCACTGACATTGCGAACCCGTCCGCCCTCTTGTCGGTCCACTTCTCCGGTGACGAGTTGTTCATCCCCATCCCGAACAGGGTCGCAGGGCTTCCCGGCGCACACCACTTCACCTCGGCGGCACAGGAGATGTGCACGCCGTCCGGGGTCGAGCCGTCGGCAGCCGTGTTCATGTTGATGCCGATCCAGAAGTTGTTGTTGGATGCGAACACCAGGTCGATCGCCTGCTGCATCTTGGTCTCGTCCATCCCCGCGTGCAGGTTGATCGTCTTCGAGATGTCGAGGAAGAGCAGCGAACCGGTGGTGATCGCCTTCGACGGGTTCGAGTCATCGACCAGGTCGATCTTCGAGTCGTTGTCGTCGTCCAAGTCGAGGGTGTTCGGCAGGCCGTCCTTGTCGGTGTCCTCGCCCTTCGGGGCGTCGCCATCCCCGAGCTTCCACGCGCCGAAGATCCTCACCGATGCGCCGCCGGTGCTGCTCGGCATGCCCATGCGGCCCGCGCCGCCCGGCTTGCCCGTGGTGGTCACCTTGATCTTCGCGGTGGTCGAGATGGCGGTCGTGGCCTTGGCCGCGGCCACGGAGTAGCCGGTCTTCATCGCGATCTTGCCGATGTTGCCCGACTTGCCGGACAGCTGCGTGTTGCCCGTCTTCTTCGACTTGTCGAACTTCAGGGTGACCGGCCCCGCGTACTTCCCGCTGTTCGACACGAGGTGCATCGTTGCGCCCTTCGCCGCCGCGGCGGTGGTCTTGATCTTGAAACTGCCGCCCTTGGAGGCGATCGAGTTGCCTGACTTGGCGACCATCAGCACGCTGTATCCCTGTGGTGCAGTGCCGCTCACAGTGACGGTCGCTGCGGCTTCTGCCACCGGTGCGAACGGCGCAAGTGCGGTGATGAGTGCAGTCGCCGCAGCGATCTTCAGTGTCCTGCCCATGGCTTCCCCCGAAAATATTTCAGAATCTGA
>SXYT01000026.1 GCA_005788205.1 Actinomycetota bacterium
AAACAGGCCTTCGTGGGGTCCTGCGGGGTGTCAACGGCCCAGTGAGTCGGCTCGTGTGCACCCATGTTGGACAGGTCGGGCTGCCACGACACCGTCATGTCGGTGAGGCCCGAGGGATCCGGGGTGGCAGTGACCTTTGAGGACGCCCACACGCTCGGGGTGGCCACCGGGTCGACGCGAACAACGGCAGAGGTCCCGTCCACGGACACGAGCGTCACTGTGAACCTGTCGCGCGGGTCTGTCCATGAAGAACCGGCGGTGAGGCGCGGGTCGGTGGTGAGGTCACGCGCCGAGAGGTCCGAGGTGGGGGCGGTCAGGTCACAGATGTAGGCGGTGCTGTTCGCCAGCCCTATCACGCCGTCGGCAGCGATCGAATTGGACGCGAAGGACGCTGAAGGCTCCAAGGTGATCGCCACACCGCCGTTCACGGGGCTTGCCGAGGCGGGAACCTGGCCGATGCGGTTCGGGTTGTACTGCAGCCAGAACGTGTTGTCCCCGGCGCCGTCACTGGTGGCCGGGATGCGCACCGCGGTGATGCCGAGTTCCGTGCGGTCCGCCCGCACGAGCGTGTACGTGCTGCTCATGCCCGTCCACATGGCCGTGTTGGCCGGCGGGAGGAACCCCGCCGCCACAAGGAACGTCGGCGAGAAGAAGGACGTGAGGTTGCTCGACCCCATGACGTCCGCGTTGTTGCCGTACTCCACGTCGGCGCACGTGGTGAGGTACGTGAGGGGCACACCCGCGTTGCAGGAGTTGGCGTGCGGGAGACCCAGGTTGTGGCCGAGTTCGTGGGCCCACACGCCCGCATACCCGGGCGCCGCGTAGGTCCAGGATGTGGGGCCACCGACCTCGCCGAGACCGGCGAACCCGCAGTCCTTCGTGTCCGAGGTGAACGTGACCATCAGGTTGTCGGTGGAGTTCTCTAGCCCGAGGTCGTCGACATGGGCGCGGGCGAAGTTTGCCATCTCGGCGAACTCGCACTGGCCGGGCTTGTTGATGAGCGACACATCCACGGTGCTCGTCACCTTCACCCTGAGCGTCTCCTGCCGTCCCGACATCGCGTTCCACCACGGGGTCAACTGGGACACGATCGCATCCACGTTGGCCCTGTCGGCGTCCTTCCACGCGGCCCCGGACCACTGCACGGGGACAACCGTCAGTTGTCTGGTGGTGAGCACCTCCGCCTTTCTCACCCCGCTCACGAGCGTTCCCCGCTGCAGCGCGGCCGGGTCGAGACTCTGCACGGAGGCCACCGCCGCAGCCGGCATGTCGACACGCGTGCCGGACTCCATCTCCAGGCCGTCCGTGGTGTGCACGGGAACCATCCGGTCGCCGATGCTCGCAACCCACTCGGACTGCCCGGATGCCTCGAACGAGCCGTCCGTGGAGGCGAGCCTGTGCACCGTGACCCGCACTGGGGGCGGGGTCGTGGCCGCATCAACGGGGACCGGCAGCCCGAAGGTGCACAGCAACGCGGCGGCACCGACAAGAAAAGGAAGCCTGCGCCGCGGGGCCATGCGGATGACTCTATTCGGGGGGAAGACGCGTTCCGTGCGTCATCGGGTGCGCAGGCCCTCGGGGATCACCTCCCCGTGGGCCTCCATCAGGTCGTCGACGAGCGACCAGATCTGGTCGAGGTCGAGTTCGGCGGCGGTGTGGGGGTCGAGCATCGCGGCGTGGTACACGTGGTCGCGCCTGCCCGTGAGCACCGCCTCCACCGTGAGCGACTGCACGTTGATGTTCGTCTGCATGAGAGCGGCGAGGTGCGGGGGAACCGCCCCGACGGCGACGGGCTGGATGCCGTCCGCGTCGACAGTGCACGGCACCTCCACGCTGCACCCCTCCGGCAGGTTCGCGATGAGCCCCCTGTTCGGCACGTTGCCGTACACGGTGCGCGGGGTTCCCGTCTCCATCGAATGGATGATCCCGCTCCCGTACTCCATGCTCTGCACCACCCGCAGGCGTCCTTCCGGGTTCTCCAGCCGCTGGCGCAGGCTCTCCCACCCCTCGATCTGGCGCTCGCACCTGCGCGGGTACTCATCAAGCGGGATGCCGAACTCGTCGAGCAGGTCGGGCCTGTCGCGCTTGATGAACCACGGCACGTACTCGCTGAAGTGCTCGCTGGACTCCGTGACGAAGTACCCGAGACGGCGGAACATCTCGTAGCGCACGGCATCGGACAGCCCCTCGAAACCACCGTCGCTGCGCTCTGTGTCGCCGCGCATCGGCACGGGCACGGTGCGGGCGCGCTCGGCGATGGCGGGGTACAGGTCCCGCACCCCGTCGGCGGTGCGCTCGCCGAAGCTCAGGTAGAACGCCATGTGGTTGATGCCGGCGCACACGTACTCGAGCGCGGCCGGGTCGACACCGATGTCACCGGCCAGCTGGTGGGCCGTGTGCTGCACGCTGTGGCACAGCCCGATGGTCCGGATGCTTGACGCCCGGGACACCGCCCAGCAGAGCATGCTCATCGGGTTCACGTAGTTCAGCAGCACTGCATCCGGGCACAACTCCTCCATGTCCGCACAGATCCCGAGCAGCACGGGGATGGTGCGCAGGCCGCGCATGATCCCCCCGACGCCGAGCGTGTCCGCGATCGTCTGCTGCAGGCCGTAGCGCTTCGGGATCTCGAAGTCGATC
>SXYT01000127.1 GCA_005788205.1 Actinomycetota bacterium
CATGTTGATCATGGAGCCGAAGAACTCGTTGATCTCCACGGGCATGTCACCGATGTTGGAGCCCTTGCCGCTGCAGAACAACTGCGGGTTTCGGCTGACGTGCCAGATGTCCTCGTGGCGGGTGAGGGCCCGGTATCCGGGACCGCGCGGGAAGAGGGAGTCCTCGGGCACGAACTCCTCGAAGAACTGAAAGGGGGACTCGTCGCGCAGTGTCTTGAACGCGCCGTACCGCCAGTCACGCGGGGCGGTCCAGAATGCCTCGCTGGAGAGGTCGATGTCTGAGAGAGGGACAGAAGGCAATGTCATGCTGGAAGGATACGCCAGCGTCCCTGCGCGTCTCCCAGCCGCTACCGTCGCGGCGTGGCCGAGTTCACCTTCTTCGTTGATGCAGACCTGTACATGATGAACGGCGGGGAACTCGCCGCGGTGGAGGAGGACCTCCACCAGGCCGGGGTGCACGCCGTCGACATCCCGAAGGGGTACGGCACGGACCTGGGGGACAGGGTCCCGGTGCGCGTGAAGGGCACCCCGCGGGGCATCCGCTTCTACTGCCGTCTCCTCAACATGAACGACCCACTGCAACTGGAGGAGATGGAGCGGGTCCTGGCGGCCGCCGAGGCCCGGGGGGACGGCTCTGACGACCTCCCGAACGACCTCCGTTGACTAGGTTTGACCCGTTGTCCCGACCCGCGGGACCACCCAGTCAGGAGCACACATGCCCGAAGCAGTCATCGTCGCCACAGCCCGCAGCCCCATCGGCCGCGCCAACAAGGGGTCACTGAAGGACCTCCGCCCGGACGACATGTCCGCCCAGATCATCCGCGCCCTCATGGCGAAGGTGCCCCAGGTGAAAGCCACCGATGTCGAGGACCTGATGATGGGAATCGGCCAGCCCGCGGGCGAGGGAGGCTTCAACGTGGCCCGCATGGCCGCGATCCTCGCCGGCCTCGACGACGTCCCCGGCGTCACCGTGAACCGCTACTGCTCGTCGTCGCTCCAGACCATCCGCATGGCCGCGCACGCCATCCGCTCCGGCGAGGGTGACTGTTTCATCGCCGCCGGCGTGGAGACCGTCAGCCGTTACGCATCCGGCGCGAGTGACTCCGCACCGAACCCCGTGTTCAAGGAGCCGGGTGCACGCACAAAGGCGCGTGCCGAGGGCGGCCACGGCAAGTGGACCCCGGCGCAGGGTCTTGCTGATGCCTACATCGCCATGGGCCAGACCGCCGAGAACGTGGTCGAGCAGGAGGGCGTGAGCCGCGAGGAGATGGACCGCTTCGGCGTCCGCTCCCAGAACCTCGCCTGCGAGCACGTGGACAACGGCTTCTTCGAGCGCGAGATCACCCCGCTGACCCTCCCCGACGGCACTGTGGTGTCGAAGGACGACGGCCCGCGCCCCGGCACCAACTACGAGGCGGTCTCGCAGCTCAAGCCCGTGTTCCGCCCCGACGGCTCCGTGACTGCGGGCAACGCGTGCCCGTTGAACGATGGTGCGGCGGCCGTGATGGTGATGAGCGACACGAAGGCCAAGCAGCTCGGCCTCACCCCGCTCGCGCGCATCGTGTCCTCCGGCGTGTCGGGCCTCAACCCCGAGATCATGGGCCTCGGCCCGATCGAGGCCTGCCGCCAGGCGCTGAAGCGTGCCGGCATGACCATCGACCAGATCGACCTGGTGGAGATCAACGAGGCTTTCGCCGCGCAGGTGCTGCCCTCGGCCAAGCACCTCGGCATCCCGATGGAGAAGCTGAACGTGCACGGCGGCGCGATCGCGCTCGGCCCCCCGGTCGGCATGACCGGCGCCCGCATCATGAGCACACTCATCAACGGCCTGCAGTGGGAGGACAAGACCTACGGCATGGAGAGCATGTGTGTGGGTGGCGGCCAGGGCATGGCCATGATCATCGAGCGCCTCAGCTGATCAGCTGAGCGAGCGACAACTCAACTCCGCGGTCCGGCCGTGGTCCTCAACGTGAGGGCCACGGCCGTTCCCGTCCCGCACATCAACGCGGCCGCGGTGCCGAACGTGGCGACGGGGCCGAACCCGCCGTAGAGCGCGGGCGCAAGGAGGGACATGAGCGTGGCCGCCAGCAGGTCGCCGCTGCCGGCCAGACCCTGTGCCGCCGTGGCGCGGCCCTCCGGGGCGACCTTTGCCATGAGCGACTGCGCGGCGGGGATGGAGAGAGCGCCGATGACACCCTCCACCACGGCGAAGGCGACCAGCAGCCATGCGGACTGGAGCAGGCCGTAGACGAACACGAGCGGGATCGTCATGAAGATGCCGATGACGGTCATCCGCTCCGCTCCGCGCTTGTCGGCGAGACGGCCGCCGGCGGCCCCGAGCACGATGAAAGGGATCGTGTAGAGCAAGAAGGTGAGCCCGACCATCAGGTTGTTGCCCCCGCGGTCGGTGATGTAGCGGTCCCACAGCGAGTCGTAGATGCCGACCGGGATGAAGAGCGTGAGCGAGGCGAGTGCCGCCGCCCTCACCGGGCGCAGCTTCAGCAGCTCCAGGCTGGGCTTGCGGGACTCCCCGGACACGGGGAGCGCGGGGATGCGCTGTGAGAGAACGAAGAGGAAGGACACGAGCGCGACGCCGCCGAAGACGAGGAACGCCCCGCGCAGCCCGAACGGGCCGATGAGGAGGGCGCCGATCATGGGGCCGCCGGTGAACCCGGCGAGCTCCACGCCGCGCAGGCGCCCGAGGCGCTCCGCCGACCTCGCCCTGTCGATGTTCGCCACGATTGCGCGCACCGCAGGGCCGCTGGTGCCGAGGGAGGCACCGGTGATGGCGCGTGCGATCACGAAGATCCACAGCGAGCCGCCGAAGGCAAAGAGGGTGGAGCCCATGGCGGCGAGCACGAGGGCGGCGAGCACGAAGCGCTTCGGCTTGCCGCGGTCGGCGAGCGGGGCGAGGAACAGCTGGACGAAGAACGACGTGAGGAATCCGGCCGCGGCGATGAATCCGAGCCCGGCGTCGGAGAACCCGTACTCGTCCTGCAGGTCGCTGAGCGCCGGGAAGATCATGCTGTTCGACATGGGAACGGCGAACCCGCAGAGCAGGAGCGGGCCGATGCCCATTGTGAACGCACTGATTCCGCGCAGCCTCGGTTCGGTCGTCATCGGGTGTGGGGGGTCATGGAGAGGTGAATCCGTCCCACCGGTTCATCCGACCGGCGTGGACAACCACCGTACCTGTCCCGTCACCCGCGAGAAGGGCTCTCACCACGTGCATCGATCCCTCGTGCGAGAACTCGGCGAGCACCCACGAGTCCGCGGCATCGCGCAGCCCGGCGCCGGGCGGGTCACCGAGCAGGTGCAGGACACCCGTCTCGAGACCCGCAAGGTCCACCTCGGCCGCCCACATGGCGGCGAGCCCCGCGCGCAGCACGGGGTCCGTGGCGAGATCGGGGCCCTGAAGGAGGAGCGCGACGGAGTCGACCGTGACGATCTCCACTTCGCTGCGGTCCACGATGTCCCCGCCGAGAAGGTCGTCGAACATCACCACGACCGGGCCGTCGCCGGGAAGCTCGGCACCGACGGTGCCGTAGCGCACGATCGGCAGGCCGTCGTCATCGACGGTGCTCACCTTGATGCGGTCGCCGTTCGCGAACCTCACCGCCGGCTGCCCCGCAGCACGGCGGTGCTGAACCCCGGCCAGTGGTCCATGCCCCAGTCGTCGAAATCGCGCTCGGCGAGCATGACGCACGCGGCGTCCGCCACCGGGTCGATCCACAGGAACGTGCCGATGCCGCCGAAGTGGCCGAAGGTGGATGCGGAGTTCTCCGGGCTCGTCCAGTGGGGGTGCTTGTGCCCCCTTATCTCGACGCCGAGTCCCCACGGACACGGATCCATCGGGCCGATGCCGGGCAGGATGCCCTGCAGCTCCGGGAACACGGGTGTCACCGCGTCCAGGTAGGTCTCGCGGGCGAGCAGGGCGGGCCTCCTGAGCTCCGCGGCGAAGAGTGCGAGGTCGGCCGCGGAGGAGTGCACGTCCCTCGCGCACGATCCGCGCAACTCCGACGACGACATCCCGAGCGGGGCGAACACGGCCTCGGCAAGGTACTCGGCGAACCCGATCCCTGTGGCGGACTCCACGTGCGCGGCGATCATGTCGTACCCGGTGTTCGAGTAGATGCGGCGCGCCCCCGGCATGCCCGCGGGCTCGGCACCGTCGAAGGGGTAGCCGCCGGCGTGAGCCAAGAGGTGACGCAGGGTGCAGCCCTCCTGACCCACCGGGTCGTCGAGAGAGACGCTGCCCTCCTCCACGGCCACGAGAACTGCCCAGGCCGCGAGTGGCTTGCTGACGGACGCGATGCGCTGGGTGCGGTCAGTGTCGCCGTGGGTGAATGTCCCGTGACGGTTGATGACCGTCACGGAGACGGCATCGACGGGGAACGCGTCGGCAAGCCTCCACGCGGCGTCAAGTGACTCAGGCATTCGCGACGCGGATGAGTTCCGCCACGCGGAACGCCAGGTCAATCGACTGGCGGCCGTTCAGGCGCGGGTCGCAGATCGTCTGGTAACGCTCGTCGAGGTCCTCGTTGGAGACGGAGTGACCGCCACCGGTGCACTCGGTGACGTCGTCACCGGTCAGCTCCACGTGGATGCCGCCCGGCCAGGTGCCCTCGGCGTTGTGGGCGCGCACGAACCCGGCGATCTCGGCGACGATGTCCTCGAAGCCGCGCGTCTTGCGTCCGTTCGGGGCGGTCACGGTGTTGCCGTGCATCGGGTCGCACGCCCAGACCACGGGGTGGCCCGAGTCGCGGACGGCGCGCAGCAGCGGGCGCAGTGCGTCCTCCACTTTCGCGGCACCCATGCGGCTGATGAGGGTGAGACGGCCGGGAATCTGGGCGGGGTTCAGTTTCTCGCACAGCTCGATGACCCACTCGGGCGTGGCGGACGGTCCGATCTTGCAGCCGATCGGGTTGCCGACGCCGCGCAGGAACTCCACGTGCGCGCCGTCCAGCTGGCGCGTGCGCTCGCCGCACCACAGGAAGTGCGCGCTGCAGTCGTACCACTCGCCGGTGAGGGAGTCCTGCCTGGTGAGCGCCTCC